>JAOACM010000526.1 GCA_026417845.1 Planctomycetota bacterium
CGCGACTTCCCGGCGGCGGTGATGTCGGCGGCGGAGCAATACGAGCCTTGCGTAATCGCTTCGTACCTGCTGGATCTGGCGTCCGAGTTCTCCGGGTTCCTTGATGCATGCAGAGTGCTGTCCCGGGACGAGGCGCTGACAAGGTCGCGGGTCGCGCTGGTCGGGGCGGTGGCTGTCGTCATGCGCAGGGGGCTTTATCTGCTGGGCATACCGGCGCCGGAGAAGATGTGAGCTGAAGCGCAGGCGGACGACCGGTCCTCTCTCCGCCTCGACGCCTCCCACACAGCCCCCCGTACCTATCCCGCAAAAACGTCAACAATTCACGTTCGCCCCGTCCGTACGATTTTCACCCCGCCGCATCCGCTCCGGCATCCTCCGGCGGCGCGACCTCGATGACCCGCATCGTCTTCCATTCTCCGGAGCGGAACCTCAGGAACCACACAATGGCCTGAAACATTACGAACGCCGTCGCCGCTGCCCACAGCGCGTACAGGCCCATGCCGGCAGCGAGCAGAGCGTAAAGCACCAGGGCGAACGGAACGTTCATTATCGCGGCCGCGGCAAGCGTCCATCGGGTATCGCCGGCGCCGATCAGCGCCCCGGTGAAGACTACATTGAACCCGTCCAGCAGGCAGTAGGCCGCCACGAACCGGAGGCATACTGCGCCCATTCCGCTCACGCGCGCGAACTCTTCCGCCGTCATGCTCTCCGGGTCGTGGAACATGGAAATCAGGCGTTCGGGAATCGCCACGAACATGACCGCCGCCAGCATCATCCACGCCTGGGACATCACCATGCCCCGCCAGGTGGCCTTCGCTGCCAGCACGGGGTCTCCCCTGCCCTGGCACCGCCCGACTATTATCGAGATGGCCGAAGAGAGCCCGATCAGCGGGAAGAACGCTATGCCGTTTATGCGCCAGGCGATGTTGGTAGCCGCCAGTTCGGCATTGCCGATCCTGCCGACGAGAAACAGAAACAGCGTCCAGGCCACCATCTCGACGGCGAAGCGCACGCCGTTAGGCATGCCGAACTTTATCAGCCGCCACATCAGCGCCGGCTCAATGCGCCGCCCGCGCCACGTTCCATATGTCTCGATATGGCGCGGCAACAGGGCACCGGCCAGCAGGAGCGCCGCGGAAAATCCCTGGGCGGCCACCGTGGCCACGGCCGCGCCGCTTATCCCCATCCTGGGAAGGCCGAACCTGCCGAATATCAGGACCCAGGCCAGCAGCGAGTTGAGCAGGAGGCTCAGGAGCTGTACGGCCATCAGCGGCAGCGTGGCGCCCCTGCCGGACCAGAAACCCGAAACGGCGGCGTTCAGCATTATCAGGGGGGCGCCGAGGCAGGATATCCTGAAAAACGCCGCCTCCTGTTCCCTTACCCCAGGATCGTGCCCCACCAGGTCGAAGAACGGACCGGCAAGCGGAGCCAGCGATGCCACCAGCAGCCCGGATGCAATGGAGAAGTATACTCCCTGCCAGAGCGCCGCCCCTACCCTGTCGGGCCTGCCGGCGCCTATGTACTGAGTCACGAAAGTCGAGGTGTATCCGGCGGCTCCGATGAAGACGCTCTTGACCATGTAGCCCGCCATCCCGGCGGGCACTACTGCCGCCAGGGCGTCCTTCGAATACCAGGCGAGGAACAGGGCGTCGAGGTACTGCATTATCATGACGCCGGTCGTCGAGAGGATGAGAGGACCGGCGAGGCGCAATATGTCGAGGCAGGAAGCGGCGACGGATTCCGGATCCGGAGCGTCTCCGCCGGCGGGGCAGGCCGCATCCCGCCGTCTCTCCATCGCATCCGCGCAATCAGTCATCCAGCACCGCAACCGTTCTGCCGCTTCGGGAGGAAGGGGCTCAGAACCTGAACATCGAGCGCAAAAAAGCGGGGCCGTCCGCGAAGGCTCCCCGGACGCCGGCGCGCCCGGGGCGATCAGTCGTTGCGCCTGGGCTTGTAGGCGTAGGGGTACACGTCCTTGAGCTGGTTGTCCATATATGCCTTCAGTTCTTCCCCCTGTTTCTTTATCTCCTCCTGGAGCGCCGCTATCTTCTGCGCGAATTCGCTGTTCAGAAATTCCTGGTCCTTCTTGCGCCAGGCGTCGAGGTTCTCGCCGTTGGCCTTGACCATCCTTCCGATCTCATCCATCCGCGTCGTCACCATGCCCCGGATATCGTCGGAGCTCTTTGCCGCCTTCTCGCCGATTTCGGCCAGCCCCTTTTCTATCTTCTCCCGCACTTCCTTGCGTATATCTTCCATCGCCTTTGCGCGATCGGCCTCGACCTTCTCGATCGCCTCGATCTTCGCCTTAAGCTCGGCGATCTCCTTCCGGGCGTCCGAGAGGTTCCTGCGGGCCTCGTCGTCCTGGCACCCGACCGCCAGAAATGCCGAGGCAGAAACGATCGCGAGCGTCCAAATATTCCGCGTCCGCACGGGATACCCTCCGTTAATCACCCGCCGAAGCCTCCAGGACCCTGTCCCAAAACCTCGGGCGCGGAGCTTCGGGTTCGAGACTGTCTCCCTTCCCGCCCGAAGATTTCCGGACAGGCCCCAGGGGAACCGGATCGGCGGCTCCTGCAAACGATCCCCGGGCCTTCCCTTCTGGGCAACTACTTGTCGCAGAGCGCGGCGGAATTGTCAAGGGCCTTGAAGGACAGGGATGGGTTTTGACACCCGGCGGGCCGCATGGGAATATATCGTCCGGGGCGGGGGTCTGCGCGGCGGGGGGACCGGAATGCCGCGGCGCCCGGCCGGGGGGATCGGTAACGTTCGCGGCCCGGGGCGATCAGACTCCGGGGCCGTGCGGGGGAATGGAGATGGCGGACATATCGCCCGAACTGATGGAGATCCTCAGGTGTCCGCGGTGCGTTGCGCCCGAAGTCAAGGCGCCGGCCGGGGGCGGAAAGGGGCGGTTGAGGCGCGAAGGCGGGCGCCTGGTATGTCTCCAGTGCGGGAGGAGGTACGCCATAAAGGACGGCATCCCCGACATGATAATCGAACACGCCGAGCCGCCGGCCGGGATGGGAG
>JAOACM010000527.1 GCA_026417845.1 Planctomycetota bacterium
GCATAGGGCGTATCGGCAAGGTCCTGGGGGCTGAGCCGCTGGTAGTACCTGAGGATGTAACCGTCGGCCGCCTCCACCAGCGGGTTCCTGATGTCGCCCGACCCGTACACGGCTATTACCCCGCAGCCGGATATGGCTACCGTCCCCGGGGGTCCGCCCTTCTTGTAGTACCACCGCCCGTCCGGTATCGCGTTCGACTTTATGAACGCCACCGCCCTGTCGAGCGATTCCTGCGGTATGGAAAAGCCGCACTTGATTCCCAGCCGCAGCGCGAACAGCACGTTCAGCGTCACCAGCGTGTCGCTCTCGCCCTCCTTCATCATCTGGTACCGCCACCCGCCGTCCACTTTCTGGAAGCGCAGCAGGCACTGGATGGCCCGGGCAGCCTTGTCCCGCATGTCAGTGCGCCAGGGCATGTTGCCATAGGCCTGGAGCAGGCAGAGCGTGGCCCAGGCGTGGTCGTACATCGGCCCGTAACGGTAGGTATCCTTCGCCGCTATCTGTCCGTCGTCCTTCGCGTGGTCCAGCAGGAATTCCAGCCCCGCCGTCAGCTCACGCCCGTACCTGCCGCAGTTGGGCTGGCTGCCCTCAGCCATCAGCGCCAGACAGCAGAGCGCCGTCACCCCGGCGCTCTCGGGAAACTGAGTGTCGCCCCAGCTCCCGTTCGGGTGCTGGGCGTTCCTTATGAACTCCAGTGCCTTCCCGATCATCCCGCGGACCTCGGGCGTCAGGAGCTTCTCCGCGGAGCTTTCCCGGGTAACCTGCATGCGCGGCGGTATGAACGCCGTCCCGACCACGCGTTTGACCGTCTCTTCCTCGCCCGCCTTTTCCCCTTCCTTCTTCCCGGCCGTATCGGTCCCGCCCTTCTTCGCGTCTTCCTGCTTTTTCTTAGCGTCCGTCTCGGCTTTCTTCGGTCCATCCTCACGCTTCTTTCCCGCCTCCCCCGCCACGACAGACGCGGACGGCCATGCGGCGATCGGGACCGCTGATGTACCGACCGCCAGGGCCGATACGACCGCGGCGAAGGCCCCGCAACGCGCCCGACCGCCCGCGGCCGTGCACAGCGATGACGCTCGCTCTTTCGTTTCGCTCACGGCGCGTTTTCCTCCCCGATCTCCGCTTTTCCCGCGCAACCCTGAGAGCCTATTCCAGAAACTTCCCAAACGTTCAGAATTTCCGGAGCGGACTGCTCCCCCGTTCCGGCAGTTTTTGGTCTAACGGAACGCAGCGCCCGGCCCGTTCGTACGCGTCCCTTCCGCGCACGACCGGGTCCCGCCCGTCATCGGTCGCCCGTCCCCCCGTCCATCACCGGCGTTCCCTCATCCCGTCCGGCGGCGTCTCTTGCACGTATCCTCATTCTGCGGCCCCCCCTCCTCCCGCGGCCTCCCGCCGCGGAGGAGAGGCGCCCAGCGCGGCCTCGACCGCCGGCAGAAACGGGCTCCCGCGCAGGCCGTCTCTCAGCTTCGCGAGCCGTGCGCGGCCCTCCTCCGGCTTCTCCCTCAGCAGCCTCGCCGCCGCCTCGATCTCGTTCGCCGCTGCGACCAGAGGCACAAGCTCCCCGCCCCCCAACCTCCGGCGCGATTTCTCCACGGCCCGCGTCTCCTGCCGGCTGTTACCTCCGGCGCCGCACGTATGATGCAGGAATTCGCACGCCACCAGCGTCCGGGCCTCCACGTTGACCTGGAACTTCTCGATGTATCTGGTCGGCTCGCCCTCGATCGCCCGCACGAAAGATACGGTCCCCGTCCGGTTCTTATCCGTTTCCACGCCGTGTTGCGCGCGGCCGCCGGAAAGGCCCCCGAACGGCGCCAGCGCCTCGACGTCTTCCTCCCAGGGCCCGGTCCGCGACACATCCTTTACGGCCAGGGGAGGGAACAGGACCGGGACGGGCACCGGGGGAGCGCCTCCCTCGGGAACCTCGCGCGAAGAGCTTCCGACGGCGGGAGCGCGCCCGAACTCGTACCCCTCCGCGCGCCTGAGGTCCCGCGTCAATCGGATTATGGTCGCATCGGTCCGGCGCCCCCTGACCGGTCCGCCAGGGCCCGCGGCGTCCGGCGCCTTCCTTACGAATGTCTCCTCCAGATCGGACAGAACGGCCAGGCGCCATCCGCCTCCCTCGACGGCATCCAGGACGTAGAATGTCAGCACGCCTTCGGCCATCCGCTCCTCGGACACCTGGTCGTTACCGGCGCCCGATCGGTGGCGGCTGTACTGGGCGAAGGCGTACACAAGGACATCGCCGGGAGCCAGCCTCACGATCGGCTCCTGCTCCGCCGGAGCTGGCGAGGCTCCCGGCGCCTCGCCGGCCGGGGCGCTGTTCGTGGCGGGCGGGAGAAGCGGCTGGGCGCAGAGGAGACCGTAAACCGCGACGCCACCCCCCGCGCGCCGCAGCCAGCCGGCTATCCGCGCGCCGCGCTCCGATCCGCCGCCTCTCAGGTCCCCGCTCATCGCCGGCGCGTCCTCAATCACGATTCCCGGCCCGTCCAGCGTCCCGGCCCCGGCCCGCCGTTCCTGTCCGCGGTTCCGCTGCCTCTCCGCGCCGCCTTCCGGTCCGACACCCGGCCCGCGCGCGGGGGCGCCGCGGTCCGGGCACCCCTGCAAGGTCAAAGCAGGTTCCACCTCCGCCTCAGGACCCACTCGGCCGTCACCAGCGTCAGGAACAGCAGGAGGAAGAACGGGCTGTCCCATATCTCCTCGTCGGCGCGCAGGGAGACGCGCTGCTGCTTCCTCGGCATCGCACGGGCCAGATCCTTCAGACCGTCCATGTTCATATGGTTGTATGCCCGCCCGCCGGTTTCCTCTGCCAGCTTCCTCATGCTCTCCAGGTCGGCAGTGGTGTCCACGTATTCGAGCGATTGAAGGTCCACTCGGAAGTGTTTCTTCTCGTCGTAGAGCAGCTTCTGATCGCTGGAGCCTTCCCTCAGCGTGTGCGACGCCCTGACCTGATAGCGCCCGACCCGGCGCGCCTTGTAGTACGCCAGGTATTCCGCGGCGCCCTCGCGCGGCTCAAGGCG
>JAOACM010000528.1 GCA_026417845.1 Planctomycetota bacterium
TGTGGCTGGCCGGCGAATACTTCGAATGCTCGAACCGCCCGGCGTTCAATACGGCCGGGATAGCTCCCGCGCCTACGCGCGTCCAACTGGACCAGCGCGTAAACCAGAACGGCTGGTACGCGATGATCGGCTACAAGATCGGCGGCACGGGCGTCAAGGACCTCGACAATAAACTCGAGTGGGTATACCGGTATGAACGGTGGGACAACATCATAAGGCCTGGTCTCTTCCCGGCCAATGATCGTCGCAGGGGACACTTCGATGTATTCAAGACGGAGGTTCACACCGCCGGCATCAATTACTACATAAAGGGCCACAACGCCAAGATCCAGCTCGCGTACGATTTCGTGAACGATCCCAACGGCACTACGAAGACGGACAGACATGGCTTCAGGGAGGCCCGGAACGACGTATGCAGGCTGAACGTGCAGATATCGTTCTGACGGTGCGGCGGGCAAGGGGGGAGACCGGCAGGCAGACTGGCCGGTCTCCCGGGCACGGGGAGTCCAGTTATAAAAGAACCCGTCCGGAAACTTCTGTCTCAGAGCTTGCAGCTTGATGCCGGCCGCTTTCCGGCGATAAGTTTCCGGATGGAATCTGAAAGCGAGAACCGGACCGGCCGCGGGGGGAAGGGAGAGTCTCCTCATCCCTCCACTGATCAGCATATCCTGGGCAGCTCCTCCCCGAACGGTACGTCCAGGATGCGCTCCCCCCCCGCGGCCGTCCTGACTATGACCGGCGCCTCCCTGCGCGCGACTGCCGTTCCGATCCTTGCGGCATAGCGGCCCAGCCTGTGAGATCGCAGGGCTGCCAGGACCGCATCCGCGCTTTCCGGCGCGCAGAAAACGAGCGCCTTGCCTTCGTTTGCCGAGAGGAACGGGTCCAGACCGAGCATTTCGCAGGCCCACCTGACGGCCCGCGTCACAGGCACCGCCGATTCCTCGACGACGACCGTCACGCCGGCCGCCTCGGCCATCTCATTGAGCGCCGCCGCCACGCCGCCGCGTGTCGGATCGCGCATGCAGCGTACGCCCAGGGCCGGATCGTAAAGCGGAGAGAGCAGCGCGTTCAGCGGCGCCACGTCGCTGATGACGGGCGTCTCGAAGGCCAGCCCCTCCCTGACCGACAGCAGCGCCACCCCATGGTCGCCCATGGTTCCCGTAAGGATGACGGCGTCCCCCGGACGTATCCGGCGTGCGTCGAGTTCGAGGCCTGGGGGCGCGACGCCGACGCCGGCGGTCGAAGCATATATCCCGTCGGCGGCGCCGCGTTCGACAACCTTGAAATCCCCGGCTGCGATCCGCAGGCCGGCCTCCGCCGCCGCCGCCCCGGCCCCGGCCAGCGTTCGCCTCAGGTCCGCCAGCGGGAACCCCTCCTCGACGATCAGCGACAGCGTCAGAGCCGCCGGCACCGCCCCGCTGACTGCCAGGTCGTTGACCGTGCCGCAGATTGCGAGCCTTCCGATGTCTCCGCCCGGGAAGAACGGCGGCTTGACCACGAAGGCGTCGGTGGTCAGCATCGCGCGGCCATCGAGGCGGCCGATGGAAGCGGCGTCCGATAGCGGCCTGAGCGCCTCGTTGTCGAAGCGCGGCAGTATCTCGCGCTCAATCAGCTCGCGCATCGCCCTCCCACCTCCGCCATGCGCCAGCATCACCCTTTCGTCGGTCGCCATGGCCCTGATTCCGCCTGCTCCGTTTCCCGGGGCCGCAATCCCGAAATCCCGCGGCGCGCGCGTTGCGCCCGCCCCGGCCCGCAGGTTCGGGGCAGGATTCTATGATCCGCTTCCCGGCTTTACTCGTCCGTAGCGATAGTGCGCGGCGCACGAGCCTTCGCTGGATACCATGCATGGTCCCTTCGGCCGCGCCGGATCGCAGGACTTCCCGAACATGGGACACTCCGGCGGATCAATCGCTCCCTTCAGCACGTCTCCGCATCGGCAACCTTTGGGCGGCGGCGCCGGGGCCATGGCGACCCCGAACCGCCTCCCGGCGTCGAAATCGGTGAATTCACGCCTCAGCCGCAGCCCGCTGTCCGGTATGACGCCAAGGCCGCGCCAGGAGGCGTCCGACGGCTCGAAAACCTCCTCCATCGCGCGCCTGGCCGCCGGGTTCCCTCCCGGCCGTACCACCCGGACATACTGGTTCTCCACGGCGGCGCGGCCGTCAGCGATCTGTTCCAGCAGCATCGCTACGCCCTCAAGGATGTCGTCTGCCTCGAACCCCGTCACGACGATCGGCACGCGGTATTTCGCCGCCAGCGGCAGATATGCGTCCGAGCCGATCACGACGCTTACGTGCCCCGGCGCGATGAAACCGTCGAGTGCCGTCCCCCCGTCGAGGACCGCGGCCATGGCGGGCGGGATCAGCTTGTGGGCGGCAAGGATCGAGAAGTTCCGGATGCCGTCGTTCCTCGCGCGAATGACCGTCGCGGCTATCGTGGGCGCGGTGGTCTCGAATCCGACCGCCAGGAACACTACCTGCCGGGAGGGAGCCTTCGCGGCCATGTCGAGCGCGTCGGCGCACGAATACACCACGTGGACATCCGCCCCGCGCGAGCGCGCGTCCTGCAGGCTGCCTCGCGAACCGGGAACGCGCATCATGTCGCCGAAGGTGGCCAGCGTTACTTTGCCATCCAGGCCGAGCGACACGGCGGCATCAATGTAGGAATCGTCAGTAACGCATACGGGGCAGCCCGGACCGGATATCAGGCGGACGCAATCCGGCAGGAGACCGCGTATGCCGTGGCGGAATATCGCCATCGTATGCGTACCGCAGACCTCCATCAGCCTGACGCGGCGGCTGGCGAGCCGGTCGGCGGCGCGAGTTATCCGTTCCCGGACGCTGGCCCCGGATATCCTCCCGGCCGCGCCGGCCAATGCCGCGGACCTGGCCGTCCCTGGACCGTGCCCCGGGACTCTGCCATCGCCAATTTCTCCCGCCCCGTTTATCCCATCCATTCCGGCGCCGGACCCTCATTTCTGCCCTTCGTCAGCCATTCGTCTCCAACCGC
>JAOACM010000529.1 GCA_026417845.1 Planctomycetota bacterium
GTCGGCAGCGTCAGATGTGTATAAGAGACAGCACCCGGTCCGCTCCGGAGGGGAGCGGCGGGGGATCCGCCGTCCACGACCACATCAGGAGAAGCATCAGACAATAGACAAGCAGAACGGCGTCGGCGACGGCGTGGGCAGATGTCCACAGTATCCGTATAAAGCGGCGACAGGGCCGCCGGCCCGGTTTCCCGCTGACCGCTGCTCCAGAGGAAATGTTCGCCCGCGCGTCAGGACGCATCGGAACCGCAGGGGCCAACAGGCCCTGCCCTTTCCGCCTCGCTCCCCCCGCTCCGGTCGCCGGGACCGCGGCGGCCAACCAGCAGAGAAACCTCCCCGACCCTGTCGCCGCCGACAGACAGAAAGGCCCTGGCTGGGAAGCGGTCTCCATCTGCTGGCGGCTTCCCCTCTCCTGCCCCCGTCTCGACCCGCACCCTGACGACCTGCCCTGGGGATACGGCGCGCGAAAACTTGGCCTTTTCCACCCTCAGGATGTCGAGTTGCCGTCCGAGCATCGCCTCGGCGCAAAACCTCGCCATCTCAATCTGAAAGACCCCGGGAAGTATGGGGCGACCCGGGAAGTGGCCGTCGAAAACGGGATCGGATGGATCGAACCGGAACTCGAATTCGGCTTTCTGAACGGCTCCGCCGGCTCCGCCCCGGGCCACCAGTCCCGGGCCTGCCTCCGGCAGCCCCTCAGCCGGTGTCATTTCCGGATCGCTATCCTTCTCCTTCGCCGATCCCCCTGCTCCGGGCGCCAGCCCCCCGCCGCTCCGCCGCGGCGGCATGGCGGGATCGGATGCCGGCCCGCGCCGGTCGGACGTGGCCGGCGGTGCGGCCGGCGAGGCGACTGTTACCGATCCAGTATGGACAGCTTCCTGGGGCCCGGCCGTCTGGACTTCCGCCACCCCACCCGGCAATGCCTCCGTCCGACCGGTCGGAGGGACCGCCGCCCCCACGCCGCCCCGAACCGGCCGCGACCTGCCAAGGAAGGCCCTGGCTATGAACTCCCTCACCCGCCCCCTCCACCCGCCGCAGGCGGTTCGAACAGAGCGTCCGGTTGGGGCCCGGCCGTGATATCAAGGATGGTCATTTCGACCGAGTAGCCGTCGGACACCGCTCTTACCGTTTCTGGCGAAAGGCCGGGAGAACCGGCGAAAGAGCGGAATCCGTACATCTCGGCCGAGTACACGAGCCTGCCCGACCGGACGATCTCGAAGCGGACCGGTGCGCGGCCATCCGGCGGGACCACATAACCGGCCATTGCCCCTCCGGTACCGCCTTTCGCCATGACGATCTTCCCTTCTGGCGTGACGCCTTCGAAACAGAATCCCGACGGATCGGTCAGGAACAGACACCTGACATCCCGCGCGGGGTACGATGCGATCCACACGCGATCAAAACCGGGACCGGCCTCGATCGGGACCGCGCCATCGCCTTTGAGGAGGAGCACGTCGAAAGCCTTCCTTCCGAACGTGTCGAGCGCCACCAGTCTGGCCGATCCATGGCTGCCGACCGCCAGCAGTCCCGTCAGCGCGAAACGCCTGCCGACGACCGTCATAATGGCGCGGTAGGATATCCGGCAGGGTCTGGGGAACGCGTCAGCCAGCAGGCGTCTGGCGGACGCGGCTCCGCCATCTTCCGTACCAGCGGAAGCATACCGTCCGTCCGCGGCCGGCCGCGTCGCGCGGAGTATTTCCGCGTCGGGCGCGCGCCGCCGGCATCCGGCGAGGGTCGCGGCGGCAGCGAAAACGATCAGGAAGGGAACCGTCCGGGCCGCGCAGCCCCTCCAGCCAGCCGCCGCTCCGATCCGGACCGGGGCCGGCATGCCTCCGCTATCGCCGATCCGCATCGCCGCACTTCCCCGAGGCTGCCGCCGCGCGCACAGTTTCTATGTCTGCCGGATCCCGCGTGTCGAACGTGCCATCCGGAAACGTAACGTCGCGTCTGCCGCCCTCGAACGAAATGGTTGTCGAATCGCCTCCAGGTTCGCTCAACACTACTTCCCTTACCTCCGACAGGTCCGCCGGCATCCGGATCTCCAGGGACGAAAATACGCGCCCGGCGCCGGGGTCCCTGGGGATCATCGTCAGCGACACGCCGCCATCCCGCCTCGCCGCCGTAATCTCATACTCGCGCCCAAGGGCCTCGAAGTCGCCCCGGTGCATGGCGGCAATCTGGTCCAGGACCTTACCCATCGGCCGCGGAAAGGGGGAGTCGAGCCTGACCCGCCGGCCGTCCCGCCATTCGAACTGCGCCGGAGTCCCCCCGTTCGATACGATGCAGGACCGGTACGGCGATGTGGTCTCCCACCTGATGCTTCGCGGCCGCTCGAACATGATCGCGCCTCTCGATTCCAGCGGCTCCTCGAACAGTTTCAGGCGGCGCACCTGCCTGAATTCGCACCACAGAGACCTTATCCCGCCAAGCGACGCCTTTATATCGGCGATGAGGCGTTTCGATTCCTCCTGATCCCGCGCATCGCCCGGTCCAGCGGCATCCCTCCCGCCGGCCCCGGTCTTCGATCCTTCCGATGCCGTTCCAGCCCCGGACCCCGGGCGCACGCCGGCCTTCTCGACGTCGGCCTTCGCTACGTCAGCCTTCGCGACGCCGGCCTTCGCTCCAGATTCCTCCCCGGCGGAGGACGCGGGAAAAGCCCCGGCAACGGCGACCGGGACCGCGGTCAGGACCGACAGAACGCGGATCGCGTCCGCGGTGGCCCTCAGCGGTTGCGCTTTCCCCTTCAACCCTCGCGTCGCTACCACGGCGTCGTCCCTTTAGAAGCTCTCCGAAAACCTCCGGTGCGCAGCTTAGAGCTTATCCAAAAAACTCCGGCCGGATCCGGCGCTTCGCTGCGAAGCCCTGATCGCCGCAGGAGTTTCTGGATAGCCTCTTATGCGTCCCGCGAGGCGGTTACGTTGTACGTTATCGCCAGGGAAGTTCTGACCGCGGCAGGAATGCGTTGCCCCAGCCGTACAGAGCGAACGCATAGG
>JAOACM010000530.1 GCA_026417845.1 Planctomycetota bacterium
AAGGACAGGCTGGTGGTGCGCGTCTCGCTGGGGCTGAAACCCCGGTTCGAGCGGACGCTGTTCTGGTCGCCGCACAAACGACTGTCGAACGGGTGGGGCGGGGCGAGCGCGCCGGTCATGCGCGCGGCACCGGAGGGCGTGTATGTGTACGAGGCTGGCGCCTTCGACCGGATAACGCTTTTCGACCACGAGGGGAACTACGTCCGGACGGTATATCCCTTCCCATCGGACAAGCTCGATCATGTGGTGGGGCTTAAGAAGCACACGTTCCTTCAGGACGGGCAGACCCTGCCGCTGAAGGCGGGTTTCTGGCAATCCACGCTGCTGTTCGGGAAGAACGCCAGCCCCGGGCCGTCCCGGCGTTCCGAGACCGGCTTCGAAGCCACGGCCATGGCCATTCTTGGCGGGCGGATCGCGCTGGCGGGCAAATACATCGGGCGACTGGCCACGGACGGTTCCTCCGGCGGTCTCGATCTGGCGGGGCCGAGGGTCCAGGTGCCCATAATATTGCAGGGGGTGAACGCCGATTCGACCGCGAACAAATACTTCACGACGCCCTGCAGCGCAGCCCTGAGCCCTGACGGGAAGCTGCTTTATCTGGCCGGCTACATGTGGCGATACCCCTGGCACAACGACACGCTGCACGGCGTGACGCGCCTCGATTTCGAGAGAGGCGGGGAGCCAGCGCTCTTCGCCGGAAGCATGAAGCAGGGCGAGGCCGGGACGGAGGAAGGACGTTTCCGCGGGGCGGCAGCGGTCGCGTGTGACGCCAAGGGGCGCGTGTACGTCGCCGACCACTGCAACGACCGCATCCAGGTGTTCGACCCGGATGGCAGGTTCCTCAAAGCGATTCCCGTCTTCCGGCCCGCTTCAATCTCCATAAGCCCGAAGACGGGCGAGATATACGTTTTCTCGTGGGTCACGCCGAACCGCTTTACGCTGAAGCTGCACGAGGAGCGGACCAAGGCGCATCAACCGCCGCTAGTTATCGAACCGAGGCTGTTCAAGCTTGGCCCGTTCGAAGACCCGAAACAGCTTGCCGCCTGGCCGCTGCCGCTGCCGAAGTTCGGCGGAGCATATATGGAGTGGTGGACGCTGCCGCCGGTCTCAACGGTCGGCGATGTGGACTTCTGGTCCGACCCTCCAACGATATGGATATCGCGGGCGACCGACCAGGATTTCAGGGGGGAGTGGCAGAACATCGGTATCCTGCTCTTGCGCGAAAAAGACGGGAAGCTGGAAGTGCTGCGCGATTTCGGCAAGGAGGCGGCAAAGGCCGTCGTTCGCGCGGCGCCACCGACCCTCGACCGCCAGCGCCTCTACGCAAACCCGAGGACCGGGAAACTGTACGTAGCCGAGGGGGATTCCGGCGTGTGCAAGTCGTTCCGGGAGCTGGTGGAGATCGAACCATGCACCGGCGCCGTCCGGCTGGTGCAGATGCCGTACGCGGCGGAGGACATGGCTTTCGACGCGGACGGGCTGGTCTACCTGCGGTCGGACAACACGGTGGTGCGGTACGAGTTCCCGTCATGGCGGGAGGTGCCGTGGGATTACGGCGAGGCGCGCGACAACGCCGCCTTCGACGGCGGCTCGCCGAAGATCGTGTCTGCGCTGGTCATGCCGAGCCATCGTTCTCCTTCTTTCTGGCACATGGGCGGGGTATATATAAATGCAAAGGGATATCTGGCGGCAGCCTGTCCCAACGTCGTGGAGAAGGGGAAGCGGGTTCCCGGCGCGGATGCCAAGGGGAACGTGAGCGCGGACGGCGTGCCCTACACGCCGCCGCTGCATCCCGGCCGGGTGCGGTGGGGGGAGATCCACGTTTGGGATCGGCACGGGAAGATACTGTTCTCCGACGCCGTGCCCGGCATCGGCCACCTCAACGGCATCGGGCTGGACGCGCAAAACAACCTGTATGTGATGGCCAATGGCCATCGCCTCATAGGCGGAAAAAAGTACGATCCCGGCCTGCCGGACGACCTGTCCGAGACGCTGATGAAATTCAGGCCCGGGGCGGGAAAGATAGTGAGCGCCTCGAAAAGCGCGCCGGTGCCGCTCGCTGGCGATTCCGCGCCGAAACGCCCCCCCGATTTCGAGGGATTTCCGACCGGGACGTCGTGGGTCGAGGGCGCCGAGTGGCTGTATGGAGGAGTGGGCTATACCGGAAATGCGCCGTGGGACGGTGGCGGGTGCAGGTGCTGGAACGCGAGATTCTGCCTTGATTACTTCGGGCGGTCCTTCGCGCCGGAGACGAGGCGGTTCAGCGTGGCCGCGCTGGACAGCTCCGGGAACCTGATTCTCCGGATGGGCCGGTACGGCAACGTTGATGACGGCAGGCCGCTCGATCCGAAGGGCGGCCCGCCGAATCCGCGTCCCGTCGGCGGCGACGAGGTCGCGATCTTTCACGGCGCCTATGTCGGCGCGCACACCGACCGCAGACTGTTCGTCGCCGACGGGGGGAACCGGCGGATCCTGAGCGTAAAGCTGGGCTATCACGCCGAGGAGAAGGTGGCGCTGAAGGACGTGGAGGACCGGGGGAAGGGAGGCCGCTGAGGGGCCCGGCAGGGGGCGGGCGGCCTTCCGGCCGCCCCGCCGGGATGCGGAAGGGCCAGGGCGCTTATTTGCAAGGACCTGAACGATGGGATCGTTCTTCGCCAATCCGTGGATGCTGGCCGGCATCGTGGCGGTGACGCTGCCGATCATCATCGAGTGGCTGTTCAAGCGCCGCAAGCGCCTGATAGACCTGCCGACGATACGGTTCCTGCTCAGGAGCAAGGAGCAGGAAAAAATCAAGCGGCAGGACCGGATACTCCTGATCCTGCGCATGGTCGGCATCGGCCTGCTGTTCGCGGTCGCGCGCGAATACCGCCTCGATCGGCATCCGGGGCATCGGCTGCTCGAGGCGGCAGGCTGCTACTGGCACCTCGTCGACCTGCTGTGGGTCGGGATATTCCTTATTCTCTATCTGCTTTGAAGCCGGAATC
>JAOACM010000531.1 GCA_026417845.1 Planctomycetota bacterium
GCCGTACAGGAAGCTGCCGCCGGATCGCTCGCGGTGATCGCGGGCATCGAAATTGCCACGTCGGAGGAGATACACGTTATCGGGCTCTTTCCTGGAACGGGCGAGGCCGAAGCTGCCGGCGCCGAGATACGCGAGACCCTGCCGGACGCCGGGGAGGCGGCGGTCCGGGCATTCGGCGAGCAGACGCTGGCCGACGCATCGGGGAACCGGGTCGGGCGCGAGACCAGGATGCTGGCGGCGGCGACGGCCTTTGATCTGCGCGGCGCAATAGCGCTGATAAAGAAACACGGCGGGATGGCCGTCGCTGCCCACATGGACAGGCCGTCGTTCAGCGTGTTCTCGCAGCTGGGGACTGTTCCGCCGGATTGCGGTTTCGACGCCGTGGAGGTCGCGTTGAAACCGGCGAACCGGGATATGCTGCCCCGCGTGACTGCCCTGGGGCTGCCGGTGATCGCTTCGTCGGACGCTCATTTCCCGGCTGACGTAGGATCGCCCAGGACTTCCCTGAAAGCCCGTGAACCGTCATTCCGGGAACTGTCGCTGGCGCTTCGGGGGATCGGCGGGCGGAGGTGCGCTTATGCGTGACCTTTCCCTGCACATTCTCGACCTTATCGAGAACTCGATCCGTGCCGGGGCTTCGATCATTTCGATCTCGGTCTCCCAGGATCCGGCGAGGGACCTGATGGAGATATCGGTAGAGGACAACGGCAGGGGACTGTCGGTTCCCACGGACGTGGCCACCGATCCGTTCTATACGACCAAGGAGGGGAAGCGTGTCGGTCTCGGGCTGAGCCTGCTGCGGGAGGCGGCCGAGCGGGCGGGCGGGAAGCTGACAACCGGCAAGTCGGAGCTTGGCGGGGCGGCCGTGGTCGCGACGATGCGGCTGAGCCACCTGGACCGCAGCCCCCTGGGCGACCTGGCGGCCACTATCTCCTCGATCGTCTGCACGCGGCCGGAACTTGACCTGCGGTGTCGCCTCCTCAACGGGAAACGCGAGCGGGTGGTACGGGTTTCCGACGAGTCCCGCAGGCTCGGGGCAGGAGAGAGGTGCGGTCTGACTCTCGCCAGGATAGTGGCCGAGCGGATAAGGGAGGGCATCGCCGGGATGGGGTTCGTCGAGTGAGCGAGGCGCGGGGGCCGGACCCTCGCGCGCGCTGGCGCGGGGGTCGTCCCGTGCCGGCAGGAAGATGTCCACTGGCGGGCGCTTGCCGGGTGTTGCGGGGCCGGCCGTCATCCGGAGATCCGGGGACGGACGGAGGGGAGGCGGACGGAGGGCAGAGGTGCACGGAGGGTATCGGGCGGCCGGAGCCGGGGGAAGCGCGACGCGCGTCGGCCCGCTGCCAGCGATGGGAGGGATCGCGATTGGGAACGAAGAAAACTGCACGGGAGCGCAAGAAGAAAGCGGGAGCGGAGGTACAAAGGGAGGCTGATCCGATGGCAGGGAAGCAGGCATGTTGCGCATGCGGTGAAACCGCTTCGGAAAAGGAGTTGATGGACAGGCTCGACGAGACGATTCGCGAGTACAGGAACAGGCCCGGGGCGCTGATCCCCGTGCTGCAGATCGCGCAGGGCATCTTCGGGTATCTCCCCGAGGCGGCCCTGAAGCGGATCGCCGAGGGACTGGGCAAGCCTTACAGCGAGGTGGCCGGCGTCGTTACCTTTTACTCGTTCTTTTCCACAAAGCCGAGGGGGAAGAACCTGATAAGGGTCTGTCTTGGGACAGCATGCTACGTCCGAGGCGGCAAGCAGGTGCTTGAGGCTATCAGGAAGAAGCTGGGCGTGGACGTAGGCGATACGACGGCGGACAGGCAGTTCACGCTCGAAGTAGCCAGGTGCTTCGGGGCCTGCGGTCTGGCGCCGGCGATGATGGTGAACAACGAGGTGCTCCAGCGGGTAAAACCGGCGAAGGTCGGGGAGATACTGGACAGGTACAGGACCGTGTAGGGGATGCGGGAGAAACGGGGAGGACCGGAGATGGGGAAGAAGATAAAGAGCGTGGAAGACCTGAACGCCATCAGAGATGGCGCCAGGAAGGGCCTGGACCTGCGCGTCAGCGCGAGGGAGATGCAGGTAACGGTCCACATGGGCACGTGCGGCATAGCGGCCGGAGCCAGGGAGGTGCTTCTCGCCATCGCGTCGGAGCTCGGCGAGGAGGGATCATCGAAAGTGCTGCTCAGGCAGGCGGGGTGCGCCGGTCTGTGCGACCGCGAACCGATGATAACCGTGGTGGACAAGTCTGGCGTCGAATACAGGTACGGCAAACTTGACGGGGCGAAGGCCCGGGAGATCGTCCGCGAGCACATCCTGGGAGGAAGGCCCGTAGCGGCCCTTCTGATCAGGTAATAGGCATGTCCGGAAAGGAGAAAGCTTCATGGGAACGGTAAGGAGCCACGTGCTGGTCTGCACCGGCGCCGGTTGTGTAGCGTCGGGTGCGCTTGAGGTCGTTTCAGCGTTCCAGGATGCCATCCGCGATAACGGCCTTGGCGAGGAATGCAAGGTGGTCGAGACGGGGTGCCTGGGCCCGTGCGCCACCGGTCCAGTGGTAGTGGTGTATCCGGAGGGCGTCTTCTACCAGAATGTGAAGCCCGCGGACGCGAAGGAGATAGTCAGGGAACATCTCCTGAAGGGGCGCGTGGTGGAACGCCTCGTAGCGAAGTCCCCGGATACCGGCAAGCCCGCGCCGACGATGGGAGAAATCCCGTTCTTCAGGAAACAGGTCAAGATCGTTCTGCGGAACTGTGGCGTTATTGATCCTCTGAAGATCGAGGAATATATCGCCCGGGACGGGTACCAGGCTCTGGCCAAAGTGCTTAAGGAGGGGAATCCCGATGCCGTGATAGCCGAGGTGAAGAAATCCGGTCTGAGGGGGCGCGGCGGCGCCGGTTTCCCGACCGGACTGAAATGGGAGTTCTGCCGCAAGTCGAAGGGTGACGTCAAGTACGTACTGTGCAACGGAGACGAGGGCGATCCC
>JAOACM010000532.1 GCA_026417845.1 Planctomycetota bacterium
GTACCCGCACATGACCGTGTACGAGAACATGGCGTTCGGGCTGAGGCTGAGGAAGTACCCGGGGGGCGAGATAGACAGGAGGGTGCGCGAGGCCGCGCAGATGCTCAACATACAGGACCTGCTGGACCGCAGGCCGAAGGTGCTGTCCGGCGGCGAACGCCAGCGCGTAGCGGTCGGGCGCGCCATCGTCCGGAAGCCGGCGGCGTTCCTGTTCGACGAGCCGCTCTCCAACCTCGACGCCAAGCTCAGGGTGGAGATGCGCGTGGAGCTCAAGAGACTGCACGCGCGGCTGCAGAGCACGATGATCTATGTGACGCACGACCAGGTCGAGGCGATGACGCTCGGCGAACGGATAGTGGTCATGGACGGGGGACGCATCCAGCAGGTGGACGAGCCGATCGAGCTGTACGGGGAGCCGGCCAACGAATTCGTCGCCGGCTTCATCGGGACGCCCCCGATGAATTTCTTCCCCGGCACCATCGAACAGGCTGCCGCCGGGCTGGTGTTTACCGACGGACATGCGCGGATAGCGATACCGGCCGTGATCGAGCCGGCCGTGAGGGAGGCGGTCGGCAGGCAGGTCAAGCTTGGCGTGCGACCGGAAAATGTGTACGACAGGGCCTTCGTCGGCGCGCCTCCGCCGGGGAGCACGATGGAGGCCAGGGTCGAAGTGGTGGAGGCGCTGGGGAACGAGAAGCTGGTATACCTCAGCACGCCGCGATCCCGGTTCATCTGCAAGATGGAAGCCCACCAGAAAGTGGGGGCCGGGGCCGAGCTGGAGGTCGTTCTGGATCTTAACAGGATCCACATTTTTGACGCCGCTACCGGAAGGAACCTGACGGCGAAGGTCAGGGCCGGGCGCGCGGCGGCCGTGTGAAGGTGCCGGCGCGCCCGCCGTGGCGCCGGCGCGCCGGAGAAGGCAGCGGTTTTCTCCGTACCGCCCGGGAAGCGGGCGCGGCGGGGGGGCGTCGCGGATGGCGACAGACCTCTGAGCGGGGCGGCGTCCCGCGCTCCGCCCTCGTGGCGCGGGACGGAAGGCTCCCGTCTGGCGGACGGAGCCCCGGGCAGGATGCCGGGGCTTCTTGTTGCTGGGGCGGTCCGCGGCGCGGGCCGCCGGCGGGAAGGCGCGGGAGCGGGAAGGCCTGGGGAAAGGGAAACACGGGAAAGGGCAGCGGGGAAAGAAAGACACGGAGCAGAAAGAGAGAAGGAGAAGACGGGAACATGCCCAACGAAGAACTCCTCCGCCTGGTGGATTCGATCCACCGCGACAAAGGGATAAGCAAGGAGCTTCTGTTCGAGGCGATAGAGCAGGCTCTGGTGAGCGCATCGCGCAGGCGTTTCGAAGCCTCGGGGGACATAACCGTACGCATAAACCGCGAGTCCGGCGAGATCGAGGCCTATGAAGACGGACGCAGGATATCACCCGACGCCTTCGGACGCATACCGGCCCAGACGGCTAAGCAGATCATAATACAGAAGATACGCGAGGCGGAACGCGACGTGATATACAGCGACTACGAGGCGAAAATAGATACGCTGGTGAACGGGACCGTTCACAGGTTTGAAAAGGGCGCCATAGTAGTGAATCTCGGGCGGACCGAAGCCAGGATACCCCGCAAGGAACAGGTGTTCAGCGAGCAGTACAGGGTCGGGGACAGGATACGCGCCTACGTGGTGCGCGTCCAGAAGAAGGGGCAGAAGGTCGAAATAGAACTGAGCCGGACGCACCCGAACCTCGTGCGGGAGCTGTTCGCGCTGGAGGTGCCCGAGATATCGGACCGGATAGTGGAGATCAAGGGGCTGGCGCGCGAGCCGGGGTACAGGACGAAGATCGCGGTGTACAGTAATGATCCGAAGGTGGATCCGGTAGGCGCCTGCGTCGGAGTGCGCGGCACCAGGATCCGAAGCATAACGGAGGAACTGAACGGGGAGAAGGTAGAGATCGTACGGTGGAGCGACTCGCCGGATATATTCATCAAGAACGCGCTGTCGCCGGCGGAGATAACCGCCGTGGAGCTGGACCGCGAATCGCTGCGCGCGCGCGTGATAGTGCCGGAGGATCAGCTGTCGCTGGCCATCGGCAAGAAGGGCCAGAACGTAAGGCTGACGGCCAAACTGACGCACTGGAACATAGACATCATGACCGAGGAACAGGCCCGGAAACGGCGGGAGGAGGACCGGGCCGAGGTATACAGGATACCGATGCTGCCGGCCGGAGCAGCGGAAAAACTTCTGCTCTCGGGGCTCACCTCATTGCGGGCTATCGCCGCCAAAGGCGCGCAGAACCTGGCTGCGCTCTACGGGTTCGGAGAGGAGCTGGCGAAGGAGATCGTCGAGTACGCGGCCAGGCGCGACGCGGAGATCGAGGCGCAGCGTGCCGCCGCGGCAGCCCAGGAGGCCGCCGCTTCGCCCATGGCGGAAGGGGCGACGGGCGCGACGGCGGAGGGAGATGCGGCGGCGGGATCAACGGCCGGGGGAGGGACAGCCGGAGCGGTCCCGCCGGGCGGAACCGGGCCGGAAAGAGGGATGCCGGAGGGAGGGCGATAGCAGGAGGGGGGCGGCCGGACGCGGCGGCGGAGGTGCCGCGCAAAAGGATGGGCCCGCCGGAGGATATCCTGCCGCGGCGGCCCGATCCCGGTGACGGCCGCCGTTCCCTGGCGGTACCGAAGACAGGAATCAGAGAAGGGAAAGCATGGTCAAGACAGCGCAAAAGAAGCCTGCTGCCGAAGTGCCGATGCGCCTGCACGAGCTGGCCAAGGAGCTGGAAGTTTCTAACAGGGAGCTTCTGAAGCTTGCTCAGGAGCTCGGCATGCCCATCAAGAGCCACTCGAGCGTGGTGACCCGCGGGCAGGCCGACCGTCTGCGCGCGAAGGTGAGATTGCAGAAGCAGGCCGTCGCCAGGGAGGCCGTGACGCCCGCCGCGGGGAAGGCGGAGCCTGAGGCGGGCGCTGCCGGCGGACCCCATGCCTCC
>JAOACM010000533.1 GCA_026417845.1 Planctomycetota bacterium
AGATGTGTATAAGAGACAGGGACGGGATACCGCGGCCTGGGAGGTGTTCCGGGCCGTCTGAAGAAGCGGCGAGAGGTGCGGACATGTACGATAGATTCACGGACAGGGCGAGGAAGGTAATGAGCTACGCCCGCCAGGAGGCGGAGAGGCTCAACCACGACTACATAGGCACCGAGCACATACTGCTTGGCATCGTGAAAGAGGGGACGGGAGTGGCGGCCAACGTCCTCGAGAACCTGAACGTAGATCTCGAAAAGGTGCGGATGGAGGTGGAGAAGCTTGTCAAGCCGGCGCCCGATGTGGTCACGATGGGCAGCCTGCCCCTTACGCCGCGGGCGAAGAAGGCCATAGAGCTGGCGATAGAGGAGGCGCGGGCGCTCGATCACAACTATGTCGGGACCGAACATCTGCTGCTGGGGCTTCTCAGGGAGAACGAGGGACTCGCGGCGCAGGTGCTGGTGAATCTGAACCTGAAGCTCGATGACGTCAGGCGCGAGGTGATGGAATTCCTCGGCGCCGAGATGCACAAGCAGCAGGAGCAGCAGGAACAGCAGGAGCAACAGCAGCGCCCGCATCAGCCGGGCGAATCGAAGACGCCCGCGCTGGATTCCTTCGGACGGGACCTCACCGAACTCGCGCGCGAGGGCAAGCTGGATCCTGTTATCGGGCGGAAGAATGAGATCGAGCGCGTCCTGCAGATACTGGCGCGCCGCACCAAGAACAACCCGGTGCTGCTGGGCGAGGCGGGCGTCGGCAAGACGGCGATCGTGGAAGGTTTCGCGCAGAAAGTCGTCGAGGGGGACGTGCCCGAACTCCTGAGGAACCGCCGCGTCGTGGTCCTCGATCTGGCCATGATGGTGGCCGGGACGAAGTACCGCGGGCAGTTCGAGGAGAGGATAAAGGCCGTAATGAACGAGGTCAGGCGGTCGAAGAACGTCATCCTCTTCATAGACGAGCTGCATACGCTGGTCGGCGCCGGCGGGGCCGAGGGCTCGATAGACGCCAGCAACGTGCTCAAGCCCGCGCTGGCCCGCGGCGAGGTCCAGTGCATAGGGGCCACGACGCTGGACGAGTACCGGAAGTACATAGAGAAGGACGCGGCGCTCGAACGGCGCTTCCAGACTGTGATCGTCAACCCGCCCACCCGCGAGGAGACGATAGCGATACTGCGGGGGCTGCGCGATCGCTACGAGGCGCACCACCGCGTCAGGATAACGGAGGAGGCCATCGAAGAGGCGGTGAAGCTGTCCGACCGCTACATCACGGGCAGGTTCCTGCCGGACAAGGCGATAGACGTGATAGACGAATCCGGCAGCCGGGTCAGACTGTCGCGCATGACCAGGCCCCCAAACCTGAAGGATATCGAGAAGCAGATCGCGGAGCTTGAGCAGGAGAAGGAAGAGGCCGTTGCCGGACAGGATTTCGAAACCGCCGCCGAGTACCGCGACCGCGCCGAGATGCTCAAGAACCAGATGAAGCGCCTCCAGAAGGAATGGCGCGACAAGGCCAACGAGACGGTCGGCGTGGTGGATGTGGAGGTGGTGCGCGAGGTCGTCAGCAAGATGACCGGCATCCCGCTGGCGCGTATTCAGAGCCAGGAGACGGAGCGGCTGCTCAGAATGGAGGAGGAGCTCCACAAGCGCGTCGTCAGCCAGGACGAGGCGATATCGGCCATTGCCCGCGCCGTGCGACGCTCGCGCGCCGGCCTGAAGGATCCGCGCAGGCCGACCGCCTCGTTCCTGTTCCTCGGCCCCACGGGCGTGGGCAAGACCTTCCTTGCCCGGGCGCTGGCCGAGTTCCTGTTCGGCAACGAGGATGCGCTGGTCCAGATAGACATGTCCGAATATATGGAAAAGCACGCGGTTTCCCGCCTGGTCGGCGCGCCGCCGGGTTACGTGGGGTACGAGGAAGGCGGCCAGCTCACCGAGAAAATCCGTCGCAGGCCGTACGCCGTCGTGCTGATTGATGAGATCGAAAAGGCGCACCCGGACATCTTCAACCTGCTCCTCCAGATCATGGAGGACGGCAAGCTGACCGACGCCTACGGCCGCCACGTGGACTTCCGCAATACCGTCCTCATCATGACCAGCAACGTCGGAGCCCAGGTGATAAAGAACCAGGGCATGCTGGGCTTCGGCAAGCAGAGCGGAGAGGCTACCTACGAGGAGATCAAGCGGAAGCTTATGCAGGAGGTCGAGAAGGAATTCAGGCCGGAGTTCATCAACCGCCTGGACGACGTGATCGTCTTCCGCCCGCTGACGAAGGACGACATACGGAAGATCGTGGATCTCGAGGTCGGCCACGTGATGAACCGCCTCAAGGAACGCAACGTCGGCCTGTCTCTCTCCGAGGGCGCGCGGGAATTCCTCATCGAGAAGGGATTCTCGCCGGACTTCGGCGCCCGGCCGCTCAGGCGCGCCGTCGAACGCTACATCGAGGACGCGCTGTCCGAGGAGATCCTGCGCGGCAGGATACTGCCGGGCCAGAAGGTCGAGGCTGTCGTCAAGGAGGGCGGCGGGGGACTCGGTTTCATCTTGTGCGAGCCGGAACCCGCGACGACCGGTACGAGGACCGAGCCTGAAAAGAGCGACTGACATCCGGGTTCGCGGTCCGGCCGCAGCCTCCCGGCGGCCCCCCTTCCCCCCCCCCGCCCGCCCGCCACGCCTTCCCCCGGCCCGTTTTCCCGCGCCGCGCAACGTTAGCGCGATGCGCCTTCCCGGCGCGTCCTTCGCGGGTTCGAGTTCCCGGCGTCCTCCACGGCGGAGATGCATTTAGACCTGCGAAAAAGCCGGACGGACGGTAATATCCGGCCCGGCCTCCGGACGGAACGCCGGAGGCGGGATCGCGGGATTCGCGGAACGGGCGATCGGATCAGGAAAAGGAGGAACCGACCGTGCTGAGACATCCAGAGTACACGCGCATCCGGATATGGCGG
>JAOACM010000534.1:0-1032 GCA_026417845.1 Planctomycetota bacterium
ACTGCCAGCCGTACTCGTACCCGGTCTCGTACATCGCCACGACGTTCCCGGGCGGAGTCACCGCCTGGATGTTGTGGCACGGGGCGAGTATGTATCCCCCGCCGGCCCCGAGTATCCTGTAGTTGTCCAGCACCTCCTGCCGCACCTCAGCCGCCGATCCGAACGGAAGCGTGTACTGGTTGTCCACGGCGCCGTGGAAGATGAGCTTGTCGCCGAAATCGCGCTTCAGTCCCTCCCGCTCCATCCCGGGACACCGCCACTGGACCGGGTTCAGTACCTGGATGCCGATCTCTATAAGGTCAGGCAGTATCTTGCGCACGGCACCGTCGGTATGATGGAAGACGAAGGCCCCGGCCTGGCGCACCAGGTCCATCATCTTCTTCATCCGCGGCAGCAGAAACTCGCGTATCTGTGCCGGCGAGAACAGAAGATCGTTCTGCGAGCCGAGGTCCTCGGCCACGTACGAGATCAGCACCTTCCCCGGTATCGCCTCGTATATCCTGCGCGTGTTCTCGTAAGCCAGGTGGAACAGCTTGTCCAGGCAATAGTGGACTATCTCAGGATTCTCGATCAGGTCCATATACGCCTGTTCCATACCGCGCAGGGCCTTGTAGGTCAGGAACGGTTCCGAGCCTCCGCCCTTTATCGGTCTGTGCTCCTGCCCTTTGATCTTCACCGGTATCCCCGAGTAATCCCACCAGTCCGGATCGGGCCACCTGTAGTTCCTCTCTATTTCCTCGACCGACTTATACTGCGCCAGCGGACTGTAGACGACTTCGTAGTACACGCCGGTGCCGTAGTTCACCGGCTTCCTGCGCATCCCGAATATATCCTCGCCCTCCTTCGGCTTCGGGCCGACGTATTTCGGTCCAACGGTCAGAGGGATATCTATATGCAGTTTCGCGAACACCTCGTCCATCGTGGCGCAGCCGAGGTGTTTTTTCAGTTTTTCGTCGAACTCGCCGGTCGCCCAGTAATCCATCGGGACACGGTCGGGCTTCCGGCGCGTCAACACGGCCAGCCACCGCTCGC
>JAOACM010000534.1:1042-2959 GCA_026417845.1 Planctomycetota bacterium
CTGCCGAGACGGTGATCACGGAGCTACCAAAGAAAGAAGATGAAGTCCCGGCGGCCGAGGGTGTAGTGCGGTAATATTCTAGCAGAGCAGGAAAGGATGGCGGCCCCTCCGCCCGGCGCGCCTTTTCCGCTCTCCCGGCCCGTCCCGGCCCGACGGCCAGGCGCGCCCTTCCGACCTCCTCCGCCTCCGAGTCCTTTTCCAACGCCCTTCCGCGAATCCGACTCCCGGCGTGGCATTCCGGTCCCCTCCATGATTTTCGGCGTCTGTCCGCTCCGTGCGACCCGGTCCGGCGGACGCCGTCCGGGATTAGGCACCACACATATCCCGGCGCGGACACGGATATCAGACGCCTCTCTCGAATGGTAGTCGCTTCCGGCCCGGGACTCCAGTTCCGATAAGGGGAGGAATCCGTACGGACGCGTAATCGGATTGCGGCAGCCATCCGGCTTGTGTGCCAGCGCCCCGCCTGCGCGGCCCAGCCGGAAGGGCAGGCTGGAAGCATGCGCCGAAAAGGCAGCGGCAGGGTTCATAGCGGACACGCTTGACGCCCGACGTGGAAGTCGGGCGCTGGCATATGTCGCAGCTGAGGCACTACAATACGATCATGCACCCCTCGGTATCCGCGCGCGGCCCGCTGCGATGCCGGACCCCGCTGCGGCGTCCGCTACTTTGGCGGAGCCGGCGCCAGAGGGCGGCATTCGATGTCCTTGAACGCCACGCGTGCGCCGCCCTTGTCGGCGGAATACAGCGCCAGGAACCCCGGCTCCAGGATGGGCACTGATGCTTCCAAGACCTTCGCGCCCTCTATCTCTACGCTCACGCGGTCCCCGGTTGCCCTGACGAGGAACTGCAGCCATCTCCCGGCCGGCGCCCTGCCTTGGCCGGCCCTCGCGAGGCGCTGGCCGCCGGCGTAAAGGTGGACGTCGCCATCCCTGTAGAAAGACAGGCGGATGCCGCTCCCGCGCTTGCTATCGGGCCGGCGCAGTGATATCCCGCCCTGATTCTCTATGCCGCGATCCTTGACGATGATGCTCCCGCGGACCTCGAAGTCCGCCGCTTCTATGCGCCGCTGAACCTCGCCGGCATCCTTCAAATCCAGGCAGCCGTCCTCGACGGACACAGGCGGACACACCAGGTCCCATCCCGCTGTATCTCTGCCGTTGAACAGGGCGACCTATCTTTCCGCCGTCCGCCCGGTCGAGGGCGCGGACTTCGGATCCGCCGCGCCCCCGGTCGGACCTTTGAACGGCCTGTAGTAGATGCCCCTGACTATCAAGGCGGTACCCGCGCAGTTGAACTGGAGGGAACCTTCCCTGGAATTTCCGTTCTTTTTGAGTTCCACCGGCTGGCCGTTCAGTCTGGCTTCTACTCTGCTCCCGGAACACGAGAAGATCAGCTCGTGGACCTTGCCCTTCAATTCGCCGCACCGCGATTTATCGAAAAATATGCCCCAGTCGCCCTGATCCCCCTGGCGCACGGCGAAGAAAAAGCCCCGGTCGTCCGGTTCGAATACGATGCGCACCTCGCCGTCGCCGAACTTCCTCCGCGTCTGCGCCGCATTGTTCGTTCCCGGGACGTGCACGATGGCCCCGTTCTCGACGCGCCAGGCGTTGTTGCCGCCGCCGACGAGGCAGTCCAGAGTCCGACCGTCGAATATCGCCTCCCACTCCCCGGACGCCGGTGGAAGAGCAGGCAATGACGGGCCACCTGAGGAATCCCCGCTGGGAGGCTTCGGGATGCCCCCGCGCACCCAGCCGGACGGAACCTTTATCCCCATCAAACGCGACAGCGGTATGGGCCGCTCATCCTTCCCGTCGGGCAGCCGCCAGCCGACGGCCGGGTGGTCGTCGCCTCCGCCCTCCTTGTGAAGCGCCTCGATGTAGTATGCCTTCCCGCCCTCCAGCCGGACCGGCTTCG
>JAOACM010000053.1 GCA_026417845.1 Planctomycetota bacterium
GGGCTCGGCTGGTGCGGCACGCGCCTGTGCACGATTTTCTTCGTGTTCGGGGGGCACACCCCGCCGCTGGTGGTGCCGTGGGGATCGTTGGGCATAGGGTTCGGCATGGCCGTTGGGCTTTGCTTCCTCGCCGGAATCATACCGGCGGCGATGGCGGCGAGGAGCGAGCCGCTGAGGTTCATGCAGGAGGGCAGGCTGGCCGTCTGACGGACGCACGGCCGCGCGCGGGGGAGGGCGGTCCGGCGAAGCTCAGAGCCTGTCCGAAAACCTCCGGCGCGCAGCTTAGAGCCTATCCAAAAACTCCTGCGGCGGCCGGGGCTTCTGCAGCGGAGCAACGGATCCGGCCGGGGATTTCTGGATAAGCTCTCAGAGCCCGTCCAAAAACCTCCGGATGGATCTGATTTGGACGCGGTGGAAATCCTGGGCGCCGCAGCGCCGCGAACTCGAAAGCGTAAAGCCGTAAGCCTCGCGGCGGCAGGTTTTCGGACAGGCTCTTATACGCTCAGGGTTCCCCACCGCCCGGCTGGGAGTTTCCGGACAGGTTTCCGGATACCTGCCCAAAAACTCCCAGCTGCGAAGTCGAGAGCGCGGGACCGTAAGCTCAGCGACGGCGGGTTTTCGGACAGGCTTTTATGCGGTAGCGCCCGGATCGGGGTCGAACAGGCGACGGCGGCCGGTTCCGGAAACCCGGCGCCGACGGCAAAGGAGTCAGAAATGCATCCGCCTCTCCAGGTCATATCCGCGGTCAAACGCTTTCGGCAGGGATCGAACGTTATCCGGGCGCTCGACGGCGTCAGTCTGGAGGTGTCTGCCGGCGAGTTCGTCGCAATTATGGGCGCTTCCGGGTCCGGAAAGAGCACCCTCCTGCATGCGATGGCGGGCCTGACCGGACTGGACTCGGGCCGCGTCATCGTCGAGGGCCAGGACTTGGCGGCGCTTTCCGACTCGAAGCTCACGGCCTTCCGGCGCCGGCGCATAGGCCTTGTATTTCAGGCATTCAATCTGATCCCAACGCTTTCGGCCGAGGACAACATACGGCTTCCGGCCATCGGCTCGAACGGTCTCGACTCCAGGGTGGAGGGGCTTCTCGACCTCTTCGGTCTGCGGGATCGCCGGTCTCATAGGCCGGATGCGCTTTCCGGAGGCGAGCAGCAGCGGGTGGCCATCGCCCGCGCGCTGATCAACGAACCGGCGATCCTCCTGGCTGATGAGCCGACCGGGAGCCTGGATTCCGCAGCCGGCCAGGATCTCTGCCGGCTGTTCCGCAGGCTGTGCACGGAAAAGCGGTGCACGATAACGATAGTTACGCACGAGGCTGCCGTGGCGATGTGGGCCGACCGCGTCGTTGTTCTGAAGGACGGGGTAAACCGGGCCGAGTTCCGGCCTTCCGGGACGCGGGATCCGCAGGAAATCTCGATCGGTTATCAGAAGGCGCTGCAGGCGGCGGAAGCGACGGAGGCGAAAGGATGAGGACCATCTTCAAACTGGCCGTCGCTTCCCTCCGGGCGCATCCCGCGCGCGCCATGCTGACATCCGCGGCGACCCTGGCCTCGGCCTGCATGGTCGTCTGGGTGGTCAGCGGGTACGACGCCCTGTTGAGGAGCTTCGACGAATTCTCGAACAGGGCGCTCGGTCGCTACGCCCTGTCGGTGGCGCCGATTGCCGGCGGAGAAGATGCGGCCATTCCGCCCGGGGCTGCAGAAGCCCTGCGCGCCGATCCGGCCGTGGCCGATGTCAGGCCGATGTGGCTCCGGCGCGCAAAGGTAAAGCCGAAGGCCCCGGCCGGCGGGATCGGGGGAGGCCCCGGCGGCTTCCGCGGCGGACCTCCCGGCATGGGAGGCGGCGCGGGACTGGGAGCCATAATGGGACGCGGGCCGGGGGGAGGGCCTTCAGGCGGCCGTGGAGGATACGGAGGCGGTCCCGGCAGCCTCTGGCCGGAGGCTGCCATTATAGGGACCGATTCCCCTGAACCTCCGTTCGCCCTGCTCCGCGGTCGGTGGATAGACCCGTCGAATCCCGAAGCCATGGAGGCTGTCGTCGGCTCCGAGGCCGCCCGCAGATTCGGGACCGACGCTGGAGACGAGTTGACCGTTGGAGAGGGCGAGCGGAAACTGTCGCTCCGCGTCGCAGGAGTAATGGATGTCCCGACCGTGACGGGCAGCCCCGGGATATCCGCATCGCGGATCCTCGTTCCTGCGGCCGGGGAGGTATTCGTTTCTCCGGCCGTTGCCGGACGCATCCACGGAGCTCCCTTCCGCGCCAGCTTTCTGGCCGTGAGTCTCAGGCCGGAAGCCGACCTCACGCGTTTCCGTTTTGGGTGGGCCCCCCGGTTGAGCCGGTTCGCCGTCCCGCTCCAGTTCCAGCACGCAAGCGACATAGAGGAGGCGCTCGACGAGGCCGCGGCGACTGAGAACGTCAGGCTGCAATCTTACGCGGCCGCCGGCGTCGGGATGCTGGTGGCGTTTCTGGTCGTATTCTGTACGCTCAATATAGGGGTAGCCGAACGCATCCGGCAGTTCGCGATCCTGCGGGCCGTCGCCCTGACGCGGGCGCAGGTAGGGATGCTGATAGCGATCGAGGGCCTGCTGCTGGCCACCGTCGGTTTTGCAGGAGGCGTGGGGGCCGCAAGACTCCTGTTGTGGGCGGCCTCCACAATATCCGCGGGTATCATGCGTCACGGGGCCGAGGTCGGCGTTCGCAGCCTTCTCCTGGCGGCCGGCGCCGTCTACGGGGGCGCCCTGCTCGCCTCGATCATACCCGCCTTCAGCGCGATGCGCGTCAGGCCGGTGGACGCGATGGCCCCCCGTTTTGATCGTCCTGGCCGGTGGTGGGGCGCCATCCTTACGGTCCCGGTCGGTATCCTGCTTATATGTGTGAATCCGCTGCTGGCCTTCGTGTTTCCTCCGGACTTCGAGGATCGCGTCCCGGTTTTCATGGCTGCCGGTTTCGCGTCGCTGGCCCTGGGCCTTGTTCTCTCGGCGCCGGCGATCGTGGCCTTTGTGGATCGCCTTTTCGGTCCGCTGCTGGCGCGCATCTTCGGACTCGATCCGAAGCTCCTGGCCAGCCAGATCACCACGCACCTCTGGCGCACGGTCGGCGCCGCCATTTCGATGACTGCAGGGATGGGGCTGTACATTGCCATCAATGTATGGGGCTTCACGATGCTCGAGGCGTTCGTGCCGGGTCGCTGGGCGCCGGACGCCATGATCGTCTTCGGCCCGCCGGGGATCCCGCCTGACGCTGCTTCCGCTTTCGCCGGCATCCCGGGGGTAGATTCCGGTCGGTGTCTGCCGCTGGTCGTCGAGCAGCCCCGTCTTCTGGAGGATCTGACCCGCAGCGCGGAGCGTGCGTCGGTTACCCGTCAGGATAACGTCGTGATGGTCGGTCTGGACCCGCGTCGCGGGCTGGGAGGCGACAGGCCTCTCCTGAAACTGGAGTGGGTTGCGGGATCTCCCGATGAGGCGATACGCACGATGGAAAACGGCCGCGGGTGCATTGTGCCGGATCACTTCCTGCGGGAAACCGGTCTGAGGATGGGGGATACCTTCGATCTCGTTCCGCCGGAGAGACCGGAGATGCCGGTCCGGTATACCATAGCGGGAGCCGTACGCCTTCCCGGCTGGCACTGGCAGACCAAGCAAACCGGCCTCCGGCCACGCACGCACCGTGCCGCGGCCCTCGTTTTCGCGGACTACAGGACGGTTGCGGAGGACTTCGGGCGCCGGACGGCCTCGCACATGTGGCTGTCCTACAGTTCGCCGGGGGCCGATCCGGAAAGGATAGCCGGGGAGGCCGGCAAGCTTTACGGCGGCCTGCTGGGCCGCGAGGTGGTCGTCGGCGCCGCATCCGACGATGCCCCGTATGTTCGCATCGTGCCCGTCGAAGACATCCGCCGCATGATGCTGGACGCGGCCCGGAGATGGATATGGCTCATAGGGCGGCTGCCCCTGGTGGCGCTGGTCATCGCATGCATCGGTGTTCTCAACGTGATGCTGGCCTCCGTACAGGCCCGCCGCTGGGACATCGGCGTATTGAGGGCGATAGGGTTCGGCCGCTGGGCCATAGTCCGCACCATCGTTGCCGAGGGACTGCTGATCGGCGCGGTCGCGTGCCTGCTCAGCCTCGGCTTCGGCATAATCGCCGGATGGTGCGGATGCGGCTTCGCTCAATACATCAGCTTCTTCGGCGGACTTCATCCCTCCCTTGTCGTCCCATGGTCTCCGGTGGTCGCCGGCCTTTTGCTCGTACTGGCGCTTTCCGGGATGGCGGCCGTCTGGCCGGCGGTCGCCGCGGGGAGGGCGCGTCCGCTGGAACTTCTGCAGCAGGGAAGGGGGTCGTTCTGATGCGAACCGGCCGTCCAGCGTCCGCCGCGCTCCGGGCGGCGCATGCCGCCGGCCGCGGATTTACGCTCGTCGAGCTTCTGGCCGTCGTCGCCATAGTGGCGATAGTGGCCGGCATCGCGGTCATCCTGACCGGGGAGATATGCGAGAGGACGGACAGGCAGGCAGTTCTGGCGGAGCTGGCCGGAATCCGGAAGGCGTTCCTGCGTTTTGCAGCCGACATGGGCGAGCCTCCCCGTTACCTCGCGGAACTGATGCAGTCCCCCGATCCCTCCGACCCGCTTGGCGGCTGGTGGTGGAGGACGGACGGTACGCCTGCTCCCCGCCTCCGGTCCTACGACCCGGCCACCCGGAAGGGGTGGAACGGCCCTTACGTAAAGGCCGAAGCCGTCAGCGAGGCCGCGCAGGAGGCCGCCGAGGCGCGGCTGGTCGCGCCGGCGACGTACGAGCGCGCCGAGTCGAATGCCGGGAGCGGGAAGCGGCTTTCCATACTTCTGTCGGACTGCGGGACATGGCCCCAGAAGACCGACGGCACGCGGCTGGTTTCGCACTACCAGCTGGATTACAGCGATCCGGAAGAAATATTCGTCAGGTTCATCGCCGACCCGCTCGCTCCGGCGGGCGAGGCGCGCGCGATAGCGCGGCTGGGTCTGGGGGTTAAACCATGAGGAACGCGGCCGTCGTCCGGGGCACGGGCCTCACGCTGATCGAACTTCTGGTGGTCCTGGCCATACTCGTGGCCATATCGGGCATGGTCATTTCGATGACCGACACGATGGATTCCAGGAACAGATACGAGGAAACCGCGCGCAGGCTGGCGGAGATACGGTCCGCCGTTCTGGGACCCGACGCGGTCTCGGCTGACGGAGAACTGCTCTCCGGCGGATACCTCCAGGACATCGGCTGGCTGCCTGACTCCGCCGCCGACCTGCTGCGCCCCCCTGAAATAGCGGCGGGGAAGACGATGCCGAAGCTGACGTTCTACTCCGAGTGGAAGACGTGGGCGGGCTGGCGCGGACCTTACCTGGCAGCGCCGCCGATCAGACGTGGCGAAACCGCGCCGATACTGTACGACGACTATGGGAACGAGTTCTACGGCTGGTTCGCGGAGAGTACCGCCCAGCGTTCGTGGGCACTCCTCAGGCTTTCGGGCGATTTCGCCATCCGGAGCCCCGGCTCGGACGGGAAGAAAGACTCCGACGGCGGCAGGACAGGGATCTACGAGAGGGATTATCCGGATGCCGGACAGCCGCTGATTCCCGAAGCCGACTGGGTTTCGGACATCACCGGCCTTTCAGTCAAGGTGGTGAACCTGACGGCAAACGACTACACCTCGACCCGGGTGCGCTTCAGGGTAGCTGTTCCCCGTTGGGACCGGTCGCCTCCGCTGGGATATTCGGACGGCCTGGACTCCGATCCCTTCGCGAGCGTCGGATTCGAGCTTGGCGTCGGTCCTGCCGGCGGACTGCCGGGATCGAACCAGAGGATCTGCGATTTCATGTGCAATTCCGGCTGCCGGCTGCAGGTCCCTCACGGCAGGCGGATACTGTTTCTGGTGCGCGAGTCCGACGGCCAGCCGTTGCCCGGGGTGCGCGCCTGTACGGAGCTGCGGCTTTCGAGGCGGCTTTCGCCGCCGTCGTGCGTAACGCTGGAGATACGGAACTGAGGCATATGGGTATCCTGTTTCGTGCCGCATCCGTTTTCAGACCGGGGGATGGAGAGATCCTCGGGGTGGCATGGGACGGCAGGATCGTCTCGGCCGCCATCCTGCGCGCTGCTGCGGACGGCGGCGTTGCCGCGTCGGTCTGCATGGAAGAAGCCGCGCCCGATCTGCCGTCGGGCCTGGCTGCGGTATCCAGGGCTGTGAGGGCCGGGGGCGCGCGGATGCCGGCCCGTGCGCTTCTGCTCTGCCCGGAAGTCCACGTGGCCGTGCTGCGGTTGCCGGTAGATCCTGGCAGGCCCCTCCCTCCCCGGCAGATGCGCGAGTTGTTAAAGTGGGAACTCGAGCCTTACATTGCCGCTGGCGGAGATCGCGGGGGGAGAGTGGCCTGCGGATGGGCAGCCATGGATGAAAAGCCGTCCGACGGCAAATGGCGCTGGGTCGCGGCGGGAATATCAGAGGCCCATCGCCGCCGTTTCACGGAGAGCTTCGCCGCGATCGGGATCCGGCTTCTCGCCTTGTACCCGCTGGTCGGATGCGCGTGTGCCTGTCTGAACGGCAGCGCGGGCGCGTCCTGCGCCGTATTCGAATATCGCGGGGACCGATTATGCTACGCGCGCTTCTCCGGAGACAGGATCGCCAGTCTGCGGTGGGTTGCGGTCGGCCGGGCGCCCGACGACCCGGTCCGCTCGTGCCTGGACCTGTTCGAACCGGAGGCGGAGCGCGTATGGCTCGCCGGCAGGTGGCCCGACGCCGGGGCCGTCGCCAGGGCGCTCGAAGCCGAACTTGGGCGGCCGTGTTCGCCCTTTCCGGGAAGCGGCCGACTCATGTCTGGCGGCGCGACAGCCACGGGTGGGACGTACGACCTGATGGGAGCGGCCGCCCATCTGCTCGGCAGGTCCGCGCGCGGGAACATAGCCTTCGTGCCGGCGCGCGATCCGGAGCCGCCCGTATGGAAGAGCGTACCGTTCCTGATCGGCGCGGCCGCTACGGTCCTGGCCGCTGTGACGGCGGCAACGGCCGTCCGCCTCGACAGGAAGGCGGATTCCATGGCGGAGGTCATCGCCGCGAACGGACTCTTGCGCGGCAGGAATGCGGAGATCGGAAGGCTTGACGCTAAGATCGCCGAAATCGAAAGATGCATATCGTCCCTGCGGACGGCGCTCCCGCGGAGGCAGCAGACGGCTCCCATCCTCCTCCGGACCCTGCGCGACTGCTGTCCCGAAGAAATAATTATAAAGCGGCTCGCCTGGACGGAGTCCGGGGGAATAGCGATACATGGGTGGGGGCTGACCGCACGGGCAGTCCAGGCGTTCAAGATCGAGCTTCAGGACCGCTTGCCGGGGCTGATACTTGATGATGCCCGGCAACCTGTGCGCAAGGAATGCGGATGGGCCGGTCTCGAAGGGTACTCGTTCGAGATACGTCTGACGCCGGCTGCCGGCGCCGGGGACCGGAGGGATTCGCCATGAGATGGGAACGGTCCTTGCGCAAGACGTGCCTCGTCGCCTTTGCCGTCCTGTCCGCGGCAGCCTTCCTCGGCTCCTCGTTCTTCTGCTGGCGCGCGTGGAGCCGTTGCCGGGGGAATGCCCGCATACTGGGCGAGGGAGGCGTCACCGCGATGTCGGCCTCTGATCTCCGGGCGCGGGCGGCGGCCGCGGAGGGGCAGGCGAGGGCGCTGGAGGCGCGGGTGGCCTCCGCTGCGACCGTGCTGCGCGAACTCGAGAAACGCCAGATGCCGGCCGACCGGGCGGCCGCGGCGCGGATGCAGTTCGACATCCTGAATCTTGCCGCCGGATGCGGCCTGGAGGTGGAAGAGGTCTCGCCGGTCAGCGCGGATGGAAGCGCGCTTGCTGACGGCGCCAAGGAGCCGTCCGGAAACGCCGTCGCCCACGGCAAAACGGCGCGCCCCCGGATGATGCTCAGGTGCCGTGCCGCCTTCGATCGGATACTGGAGTTTTTCGAAAAGCTCCCGGATCTCAGGTGGAACGCGGTCCCTTGCGCCTTCGAAATACGGAGCGAGGGGGCATCTGCCGCCGGGACGGCGGAGGATGGGGGGGAGCAGCCGCGCGGAGCGCAAACCGGCGACACAAAGCCTCTGCTGCACATGAATGTCGTCCTTGAACTGTAGGAGGGGCGGCGCGCGTGAGTCGGAAACTCAGGGAACTCCTCGAGGAATGCGTCAAGCTGGGCGCCTCCGACCTGCATGTCTCGTCTGATATGAACGCCTACCTCAGGGTCTGGGGACAGCTGGTCGCGGCATCGCCCGATCCGATCCCGCGGGGAGAAGTCGAGGCCATGGTGGCCTCGCTCCTCGATGGGGAGCGCAGGGCCGCGTTTGATCGCGAAGGCACCGCGGACCTCGCCTTCTCCATCGAAGGCGGAGACCGGTTCCGCTGCCACGTGTACCGCGAGATGAACGGTCCGGCGCTCGCCATACGCAGGCTGGAAAGTAGATTCAGGTCGCTGGCGGAGCTGAATCTGCCCGTCCGGTTGGCCGAGCTGGCGGAACTGCGCGACGGCCTGGTCCTGTTCGCCGGTCCGGCCGGGAGCGGGAAGAGCACGACGCTGGCCACTCTGCTGGATCTGATCAACGGTAACCGCGCCTGCCACATCCTGACGATTGAAGACCCGATCGAATACGTGCACGGAAATAAGAAGGGCATGGTCCATCAGCGCGAGCTGGGGAGGGACGCTCCCAGCTTCGCTGAGGCGGTACGGTCTTCGCTCAGGGAGAATCCGGATGTCCTGCTCGTCGGCGAGATGCGCGACGCGGAAACGATGCGCGCCGCGATAATGGTGGCGGAGACCGGCCATCTGGTCTTCTCGACCCTGCATTGCGGCGGAGCCGTCGGCGCCCTGGACAGGATCGTCGGCGCCTTCCCGCCGGGCGAACGGGAATCTCTGTGCCAGCAGCTGTCAATGACATTGAGGGCTGTGGTCGTCCAGCGCCTGCTGCCGAGGGCGGACGCTCCGGGGCTGATCCCGGCGGTCGAGATGCTCAGGGTCACGAAAGCGGTCGCCAACCTCATAAGGCAGCACAAATCCGAGCAGATATACTCGGTGATGGAAAACGGCGGGGAGGAGGGGATGCTGACGCTGGAGCAGTCGCTCGCCGACCTCGTCGCCGGAGGGAAGATAAGGATCGAGACGGCCAGGATCGCCGCCGGAAACCCGCAGGCTCTGGAACGGCGGATCGCATCCCGCTGCCGGAATCCGGACGCCATCGCCGGGAGGAACGGACATGCCCCTGTCACTGGACTCCGTCCTTGATATCTCTCTACGCGCCGGCCTGGTGGATGCAGATGCAGCATCCAGGATACGCGCCGGGGCGCGTCCCGGCGCAGCCGATCCTGTGCGGATTGTCTCGCTGTTTGCCCGCGTGCCCTCCTCGGCCATCCTGCAGGCTGTGGCGGCCGAGAAGGGCGTCGAATTCGCCGGGAAGGAACGGCTCGCCGTCAGGCAGGATCTGCTGGAAAGACTCCCGGAAATACTCGTAAGGAGAAAAATGGCCGTTCCTGTCCGGGAGGATCGCGACGGCGTAGTGGTCGCCATCGCCGATCCGGAGGATATCGAGGACGACGGCTTGAAGGAAAAACTGGGCCGGGCCCTGGGCAAGCCGGTCTTTCTGGCGCTCGCCGATCCAGGAGACCTCGATCTGATCGTCAGGAAATTCCTCGACGAACCCTCCGGCATCTCCGCCCGGGAGCCGGCGGATGCCGTAGCCTTCGTAAACGACACGATCCGCGAGGCCTTCGTGCGCCGGGCCTCCGACATACACATCGAAGCGCAGGAGGGCGGATACCGCGTCCGCTTCAGGGTGGACGGCGAGCTGTACGTCTACAGGGACGGGTTGCCTGTCCCCCTGGCACTGGCCGTGCTGTCGCGCATCAAGGTCCTGGCCCGGATGGACATAGCGGAGACCCGCAGGCCGCAGGACGGAAGCTTCATACACGAGATCGAAGGCCATGCCGGGGCCAGGTTCGACATAAGGGTGGCTACGGCTCCGACCAAACACGGCGAGCGGGCGACGCTCCGGCTGCTCGGCGTAGACATGCAGAACCTGACGCTCGGAGACCTGGGCTTCTCGCAGGATATGCGCGACCGGTTCCTCAGGCTGATCCGCCGCCCCTCTGGGCTGATCCTTCTGACCGGCCCCACCGGAAGCGGCAAGACGACCACTCTCTATGCCGCCATCCGCGAGATCAACGCGCCGGGCCTTAACATCCTGACGGTGGAAGACCCGATCGAGTATTCGATACCGGGGGTCTCGCAATCCGAGGTGGACGAGGCGGGAAAACTGACTTTCGCCTCCGCTCTGAGGTCGCTGTTGCGGCACGACTCGCACGTGCTGATGGTCGGAGAGATCCGCGACAGGGAAACGGCCGACATGGCCCTGCGCGCCGCCATAACGGGACACCTCGTCTTCTCCACTCTGCACACGAGCACCGCCGTCGGCGCCGTGACCCGCCTGGTTGATATGGGATGCGAGCCGTACATGGTGGCCGCCGCTCTCGATGGCGTCATCTCCCAGAGGCTGGCCCGGCGCCTGTGCCCGGCATGCAGGATACCGCGGCCGATCTCGCGGGAGGAGCTGTCGTTCTTCAGCGGCGTCGCGGAGCCCGATCGGGTCTTCGATCCCGGCGGCTGCCTGCGATGCCAGAAGACCGGCTTCCGCGGCCGGATCGCGCTTTTCGAAATGTTCCTGACCGACGAGACCACGAAAGAGGCCATCGCCGGCGGGGCGAACGAACGTCGCATCGCGGAATCCGCCGGCTTCCTGGCGACGCTGAGGGAAGACGCCTCATCGAAGGTCGCTGCCGGCGTTACGACGATGGACGAGGTGCGGCGCGTCCTTGTCCTTGAGGAATGATATGCCTTCGTTTTCGTACATGGCGCTGGATCCTGGCGGCGGGAGGAAGACCGGCGTATCGGAAGCCGCCGATATGCATGAGCTGGCCAGGTCGCTCCGCTCAATGGGACTGTTCATCCTGGAGATCAGGGAGGTCTCGGCGCGCAGGCGGCCGCCAGCCGGCGCGGCCGCGGACGGCGAACGGCCCGGATTTTCCCTGGCCAGGCATGTTCCCGTCACATCCCGCGACAAGGCGCAGTTCTTCCGCCAGATGTCCCTGATGCTGCGGTCGGGCCTGCCCCTGCTGGAGGTCCTGGAATTCCTGGAGGCGCATTCCCCGAAGATCGGCCTCTCGCGCGCCGCCGGGCGGATCGCGCGCCGCATCGGCGGCGGATCGAGCTTCTCCTCCGCCCTGGCTGCGGAAGGGCGCCTTTTCCCGCAGCTCGCCATAAAAATGGCGGCGGCCGGCGAGGCCTCAGGGGAACTGGGGGCCGTACTCAATCGGGTGGCGGATCAGATCGAGCGCAAAGCGGAACTTACAAGCAGCCTTATGACGAGCCTGGCCTACCCGGCGCTCGTCGTGGCGATAGCCACGGCGGTCGTCGCCTTCCTTGTGACCAGGGTGATTCCGAAGTTCGCCCACATGCTGGCGGGCAGGAACATCGCGATGCCTTCCTCCACGCAACTGCTGGTAAACGTTACGGAGTTCCTGAACCGGTACGGGCCCGGCATAATCGCCGGCGTCTCCGCCGCGGCCCTTATCCTGGCCGCGCTCCGCCTGTCCCGTAAGGGCCGCTGGCTGGTTGACAGGACCCTCCTGTCCCTCCCGGTCGTCGGCCGCGTCCTGACTCTCGCCTTTGTGGCGCATTTCGGTGCGACCATGGCAATCCTCCTGCGCAGCGGAGTGTCGGTTCTGGACGGTTTGAAGCTGCTGCGGGAAAGTGTCTCCAACGGAGCCTTCGCCGAATGCATAAGGCGCGCCGAGTCGGCCCTTGTCGAGGGCAGGCCTCTCTCGAAGGGACTCTCCACGGGGATCATCCCGCCGCTCCTCCCTGAACTCGCCGCCGTAGGGGAGGCGACCGGAACGCTTGACGGCGTGATGGATGAGATGGGGCGCTTCTTCGAAAAGCGGCTTCAGCTGGAGATAAGATGGCTCGCGACGATCTTCGAACCGGCCATGATACTGTTCGTCGGCGGCATCGTTGGGTTCGTCTACATCGCTTTCTTTCAGGTCCTGTACCAGATGGCGGCGCGTTGAGGCCGCAAGGAGGAAATATGCGCGCGTTGCTTTTGTCCGTCGCGGCGTTCATCGCCGCATGCGCCTGGCTGCCGGGGAGGGATGCGTTTGCGGCGGAACCGCCGGACTCCCGGGGAAAAGATGCGGCGCCTCCCGCGGAAAAGGGCGACAGGACCGCTCCGCCCGTATCCGACAAAGACGCCAAGCCTCCCCCTCAGGAAAGCAAGGACCGGATCTCGCCTTCGAAAGCCAAAGACGCGGCGGACGGTCGAAAGGCGGATCCGTTCGCGCCATCCGCAGCAATGCGTGAACGCCAGAAAGGAACCGCCCCCTCTCAGCCTCCTGCGGCTTCAGATGCGCAGCAAAGCGGCGCCGCGCCGGCCGCCGGAGCGGCCCGGATTCGGACGCCAGTCCTCGAAGGGGTAATCGTAAGAAACAAGTCCGTCCTGGCATGCTTCAGAGTCGGCGCTTCGTCCGTCCTCGTCGAGCCAGGGATGGGTTTCGAGGCAGATGGCGCGTCGTTTGTCTTTGTCGAATACGCGAACGAAACCGCGACGCTCCGCGATGGAGAAGGACGCCGGCACGAAATCAGAGCCGGAGTCCGGACCTCCCGCGCTCCGGGCGCAACCCCTCCCATCGCTGCTGATGATGTAAAGTAACGTATCTGAGGACCGGTTGCTCTCTGGACGCGGCAGGCGCGATTGACCCGACAGGGCTTACAGTGGTTATAGAACATGTAACAGGAATGTCCCCGCGAGTATAGTACTCCCAAGGCGGTTGCGTTGTACGCCATCGCGAGGGAATTCCCGGTCGCGGCAGGAATGCGTTACCCCAGCCGTACAGAGTGAACGCACAGGCCCGGATCTGCGTTCCCTGCCCTTTTTCCCCCAGGCGCCTTCCGGGAGCGCTGGAGGTAAGCTGGTGCTCATCCGCCACGCGACTGACCACCGCATCCTCTCTGACAGCCTCTCCGGCGGATCCACAGCGCAACCGGCTTCAGTTCTTCTTTATCATATTCGGCGCCCAAGACGCCTTGCCGGCCGGGCCGCCTCCCGGCAACGACGACGTCAAGGTCCTCGCTTAGGAGAAAAGTGCGGGTGTTCAGGGGATGGGCGTGGAAAATCCCGTTCCCGGTTCATTTTACCGGGCACCGTTCCTCGGCCGCGTAGACCACTTTGCATCGGACCAGCCGGCGGCTGATGCTGTCGGCCACGTAGAGGTACCGGTCGGTAATGCCGACCCCGGTGGCCCAGCACATGGCGATGTCCGGCTCGGCGAAGGGGCTCTTCATATCCCTGGGGTCATCGGCACGGCGCGGCCGGGGCTGGCCGGTTTTCGGGTCTATTACCGCCGAGTCCGGCCCGCGGTTGTCGGCGTTGCCGTAGCCGCCGATCGTCGTGATGGCGTTGCCGGCGGTATCGATCGCCCGCACTTGGTACATGCAGGTGTCCGGGAAGAAGACCCGGCCGAACTCGTCTACGTCAAAAGTCACATTCTCGCAGTTGCAGCCGTAGAGGCCAACGTGGCCGATGCCCGGGTGGACCCATTCGGCACCGGTGATCTTCACGGGCAGAAGGCTCCCGGCGCCGGTCGCCCAATCGCACTCCATGGTTTTGAGCTCCGGGTCCAGCTTCGGCGGTCCGATGAACGGATTCACGCCGTCGAAGTGGATCATCCCGCCCTTCGGGCCGAACTTCACGATGCTGCCGTAGTGGTTGGCCAGGTTGCCGTCTTTGAGTTCCGGCGGCTGCTTCCAGCCCTTGGGGCGGACGATCTCGGCGATGTAAATATTGCCCGCCGGGTCGAACTTCTGTCTCTTATACACATCT
>JAOACM010000535.1 GCA_026417845.1 Planctomycetota bacterium
ATGATGCACGAGTTCCCGGACGGCTTCAGGAGCGCCTTCAGGCAGGCCGGGGATACCGGCGCCGTCGGGATGACCGGCACCGAGTATCTGGAACTGCTTGCCTCACGAGGCATATCCGACGAGGATTTCGAGCCGATCCGCGCCATACATCATCACAAGATATTCAGCCATCCCGCCTTCGAGTCGGGCAGGCCGCTGTCGCAGGCCGATCTTGACAGGGTACTTTCGGACATACGGGCGAAAGATCCGCTCTTCCACGTCGAGGGCAGTTCGTGGACCAGCAACCTCAGCTGGGTGCGCGGCTACCAGAACGTGCTCGACCCGATCCGGAGGCTCAGCGAGGCCTTCCATGCCAAGTATTCCTCCGGGAAGGTGGACCAGAAATCATATGCCTACAGGCGCAACCTGCTGTATCTGCTGCTGTCTCAGACAAGCTGCTTCCGGTACTGGGGACAGGGCAGGTGGACTGATTACGCGCGGGAGCTATGCCGCAGAGGCATGGAGGGGCTGAAGGATTGACCGGCGGTCTCCTTCCCGCCGCGCCGGCGGGAGCCGCAGCGTTCGTCCGGCGCCGCGGCGCGGCCCCTCCGTCAGGCCGCCCGGCGTCGCTCCGGCGGTCGAAAAAGATGCCGATCCGCATTCTGAAAGATCCGCCCAGCCCGGAGGGCCGCCTGTTCCTGACGAGCGGCTTCAGCGGGGATTTCTACGCCGCCGTCGGGGAGCTGCCGCTTTACATAGAGGAGGAAACGGACCCGGCCGAGGCGATGGCCAGGGCGCACGAGCTGACATGCGGCGTGGCGGTCATCGGCATGAACATGGGGAAGGTCAATGGCCTCTCGATGCTTGATGTCATGCTGGCGGCCGATCCTGACCTGCAGGTGATCATAAGCACGCACGAGACCTCGCCGAAGGTCATCGTGGAGGCGATGCGGCGTGGCGCGTTCGACTACGTAATCGAGCCGCACGACGTTCCGGAGGTGGTCGCCGTCATAAGGCGCGCGGTCGTCCGCCGCAAGGTGCTCGAGGACGCGCGGGCGGTGCGCCAGTCGGTCGAGCGGGCGCGCCTCTTCGGCGGGATAGTCGCGGCCTCCGACGCGATGCGACGGGCGTGCGTCGAGGCGCGGAAGGCTGCCGCCGCGTCCTGCCCCGTCCTGCTGAGAGGCGAGTCGGGAACGGGCAAGGAACTGCTCGCCCGCGCCATCCACGAATCCGGACCGCGCGCCGGCGGCCCGTTCGTGGCGGTGAACTGCGCTGCCATACCCGATTCCCTCCTAGAGAGCGAGCTCTTCGGTCATGAGAGGGGAGCGTTCACCGGGGCCGAGGCGCGACATGTGGGCCTGTTCGAAAAAGCCCACGGTGGCACGCTGTTCCTCGACGAGATAGGAGCGACCACCCCCCACTTCCAGGCACGTCTCCTGCGCGCCATCGAGACGGGCGAGATAAGGCGCGTAGGCGGGGAGCGGGACATCCGGCTCGACGTGCGGGTGCTCTCCGCTGCCAACGTGCCGCTTGAACGCCTGGTTGTGGAGGGAAGGTTCCGCGAGGATCTGTTCTACCGGCTCAACGTCCTCAGTATCCACATCCCGCCTCTTCGCGAACGCCGGGAGGACATACCGCTGCTGGCTCAGCATTTCCTCGACCGCGCCGCCATGGAGACGGGCGGGAAGGCGGTCGCCCTGTCGCCGGACGCCATCCGGGCGCTCGAAGCGTATCATTTCCCAGGCAACGTCCGCGAGCTGCGGAACATGATCGAGCGGGCCGTCATAATGGGCCGGGGAGGGATCGTTGACGTCGGAGACCTGCCTCCGGCGGTCTCCGGCCGGAAGGGATCGCTGGTGGCGAACGGTACCAGGATCCCGCCCGGCGCCGGAGCCGCCGATGCCGGGGCCGGGCGGAATCTGCCGCTTCCGGAAAGGATCAGGGCCTTCGAGAGACAGCTGATAGAGGACGCCCTGGCCAAACACGGATGGAACGTGTCCGCCGCGGCCAAGGAGCTGGGCATCGAAAGGACGACGCTGGCGAAAAAAATCGCCCGCCTCGGCATCCCGGGCCGCGGCGGGTAGCGGAGTCCGGGCCGGCGCGTCCGGTCGGGAGTCGGAAGGTAATCGGTTGCCGCGCTCAGGCTGCGGCCGCTGTAGCAGTGCGCACGAATGGGACAACAATGGCGGGACGATAAACGGATACGCTCAGGCGCCGCGCCGACAACATATTGGCGCGGCAAACAATTACGCCGGAAGCGCCGGATGTATGACGGCGCCCTGTTCTCGTACCGGGCATCCCTCCGGGTGGAGCCTGTCCGGAATCCCCGGGCGGAAAAGGAAGGGGCCCTGATCTCCTAGGGCCGCGTTCGAGGTTTCCGGATGGGGACACAAAACCGCTTCCGGATCAGACGAGCCTTCCGGATTTTGTGCGCTCGCGTCTGTCGCGCTTCGCATCCGGATCTATCGCCTTCATCTTTTCCGTCCGCATTCTCTCCTCGTGCTCGCGCTTCAGTCTGGCCAGCGGTTCTTCCGAATCCTCCGCTCCGACCGCCCGCATCTTCTGCGTCCGCCTGGTGGCCTCGGTGCCGGCCGGCCGGGCGGCTGGCGCGTCTTCCGGCCTTTCGCCCGTAATCCGCATCATCCTGGTGCGCGTACGCTCGGCCTGCTGCTGCCTGAGCATCTCCAGCGGATCGGGCCTCGCGGCGCGCCGGCGCAGGACCCTCGCGATCGCCATGCGGTACTGGAGGACGCCGACTACGGCGGCCGCCGCAAGGAGCGCCCCGGTCAGGAACCAGAGGATATACTTATGCAGAGCGTACGGGTCTTCGGCGCCGGCCGTATTCTCCGCCTCCGCGGCGCGCATCCTTTCGGCCGCCGCCTTCCCCTCGGCCCGCTCGGCGAGCACCTTCCGCGCGGCCGCGGCCCGCCTCTCCTCCAGCGTCGGCGCAGATGCCGCCTGACCGGCCTTATCCC
>JAOACM010000536.1 GCA_026417845.1 Planctomycetota bacterium
AGATGTGTATAAGAGACAGCGACGGTGACGACCCTGAAGGCTGGAGACCAGATATAGGGCGTGAACGGATCGGAATCAGGCACCACCTGATAGCTGCCTGGCGGCAGCTGATAGCCCGGCCACACGTCGGGAGCCCGGGCAAGGACGACAGCATATTCATCCGTGTATGTGGCCTCTTCTATCTCCATCAGGTAGTCCGATATGCCGACGACGTTATAGTCCATGATCAGGACCCGGGCGGCTGCTGCGATCTGTTCGGGCGAGTACGAGGATTCGCCCGGATACAGCCTGACCTCGATCTCGCCCATCACGCTCGCCGTAACAATTCTCGCCCTTCTCGTAATACCGGCCGCGTGGGCCAGGTCCCACGAGTCGCCGGACAGGTCCCCGCGATGCGCGCTCACGATCCCGTCCTCCTGCGATACACTATCAGCACCTCGCCGGCCGGCACCACGGGAGGAGCCGGCCCGGATATCCTGTCCCAGGGGCCGAGATAGTCGAACGGGTACGCCCCGTAGCCCTGTGCCGATGGGTCGAGGATCAGGCACCAGGGCCATCGCGCATATCCGTCGGCGTCTGTGGATACCGCGGCGTGCCATGTCGTATCGGCGACGGAACGGGAGAAGTAGACCGGAACGCCGCTCATCGGCGAGCCGTCCGCATCGAGACACCGGACCACGATGGAGACGATCGCGGGAGGGAAGGACGTGCGCACGGATCTGTCGTGCCTCATATCCCATGAGTCGGCCGACAGGATTCCGTCGTCATTTTCGCGCATCAATTCAACCCAAATTCCAGATCTATCATCACGCGGCCGCCCTCGATGAACGCGACGGATGCGTGATCGAGCGTGCAATGACTGTCTTCCACTTCCTGGCCGCCGCTGGTCACCAGCACAGTCAGCAGCGCGTCGGCCATCATCCCGATATCCTGTCTGGCGGCCCACAGCGCATTGACCGGATTGTGCGCAGCGTACATCACTCTGAGCACGAGGGACCCGCCATTGATACCGCAGGGCATCACGTAGTTGCCGTGTACGCCCGGCACGTGGAATTTTCTAACGTCGGCCCTGTAGGCTGGAGCTTGCACGTCCAGCGCGTAGCGCGCGAAGCCTGATTGCGGGGGCGGGGCGAGCTCGCCATACTCGATCGTTTCGGCGGTGTTTTCGAGCGTAATTTTGAATTTCAAGCTCATACGATCTCCCCCGTCGCGGTTATCTGCGCGCCGAAGTCCCACGTGACGGACGGGATCATGGCACCGACCGCATATTCTTCATCACCTTCTCCGGGGATTTTCAGTACAACTTTTTCCAGCCATTTCCCGGCTCTCCATTCGGCGAGAATCCCCGGCGCCTCCCATCTCGATCTGTGCGCTATCCCCCCACGCTCTACGAGCGCTCGCCTGGCCGCCGCGGTGGCGTCTTCCGCTCCGGAGTTAGGCGGGATCAGCCGCGTGAGCGGCGCCTCCACCACGCCGGAACCCGACCGGAACCGCGCATGCGGTGCCGGCGAGGATGCCACCTGGTGGTGCTCGCGATACGTTTGCGGCGAGATCGAGACCCCGCATGCATGCGCGCCGCCGAGCGACGAGGCGAGATCGAGCACCCGGGACCCTTCGGGCCTGGTCGCTGTCCCGATCACTCTGTGATCGGCGGGCATTGCCGCGTTAAGCGCGAACGCGCGCGGGACCACATTATCCGGATCGGCCGACACGCCATAATAATATCCTTCATAAATCGAATCCGCGGTACCCTCAGCGTCAACCAGCCCGTCGAGCCAGATCAGGCCGTCGGGAGATACGCGCAGACCGAGATTCCCGGCATCAACTTTCGATTCGTCGCCGTTCGGCCATCCCGCCAGGAACGTCAGGCGGACGGGATATCTCACGGCCCCTGTGCCTTCGACGCCCGACTCGCTGATCAGCGGCTGCAGCTGTTCGCGATAGATCGGCCTGCCGTGAGAAATGGAATTTCCCAATGAAACAACCGGATAATTCGATTGGTTCGAATACCTGCCGTCGTAACCCGCCAGGGCGGTCAGCACGCCGCTCGAGGATGACACGACGCGCCAGGCTGCCCATACTCGCGGCAGGAGCAGCCGCGCGAACGAAAACGCCTCTTTTGTCTTCGCGTAGATCAGCGGCCGGCCGCCGGATCCGTCCGCCGTCAGCCAGTCGCCATCGAGCGCCCCCTGGTCCTTCGGGTACTTCGCGTACGTCCCATCCCCCTTGATGATCGCCGCGAATGCCGCCCGCTCGTCCGCAGTCCAGGCCGGACGAATGGATGAGCTGTCCGGATTCGCCGGATCGTACACCAGCCCGGTCTCGACCTTCGCCGGCTCGCCATACACGCGCCACTGATCGCGCGCGAATGTGGCGTCTATTTCCGCCTCGAAATCGCAGATAGAAATCTCCTCGAGTTCTCCGATCCTGCCGCCGCGCTGCAACGTGAATGATATAGCATCTGCTTCATCATCGTATATGGCGCCCTGCGTCCTGGGACGAAACGCTATGACCGAGTAGGCGCTCCCGAGCGGATAATCGAGACCGAGCGCGTAATATCCTCCGAGATCGAGCGTCTCATGCAGCGCCAGCAGGAGCGTCTTCCCGTCGTACGATACGTCGGGCATCTCGTCGTCGAGGCCTTGAGTACCTTCGCCGGCTACGATCCGTTCCAGCGCAGACGCCGGGAACCGTATCCTGTCGCTGGATGCGAGCGAATGGCAGCCGCCGCCTCCGGGAATATCCCTGAGCAGATTCGCCACCACATACAGATACATCAAGAACCGGGCTGGAGTCCACGGTCCCACCTCGCCGTTCGACATGGCGCGATCCCACGGGCCGGATGATCCGGCATATGACCGCGCGCGCTCGGCCAACGGCGCGAAGACGGGCCAGACGGTCCCGCCGATCGAGCACCC
>JAOACM010000537.1 GCA_026417845.1 Planctomycetota bacterium
CTCGATCACGATCCGCGTCACGTGCCCCGCAAGCACCGTGCTCGTCGCATCGGGATCGTCGCCGGTCAGCGCCCACGTGCCCGTCGGCGGGAGCGGCCGCCCGCCGGACGAACCGCCGCCCGCTCCTCCTCCAGATGCAGGCTGCCCGCCCCCAGCCCCTCCATCGGGATACACCTTCACGCAATTAGCCTCGCACGCATACTTCGAATCCGCAGGCATCGGCACGGCACGCACGCGGACGAAGTTGAACGCGTCGGGCTTCCCGTACCAGTCGTCTGTACGACCCGACGCCCCGGCCTTCCCGTAGCTCGCCGCCTGTATCCCCGGCTTCTGCGCGTATGCGGGCGGACTCGCCGACGGATCGTCCCCGGACCTCAGCCACAGCTCGGCATACTCGCTCCCAAGCGCCGATCCTCCACCCTCCCAGCCAGGCGCGCCCACGCCACGCAGCGCCATGCCCATCTTCGAATACCCGTTCCATTCATATATGCAAATCAGACCATCCGACGTCTCCTCTTCGCGATATTGCCACCCGCTCGGCCGCGAAAAATCACCTATGGCCTCCAGTTTTATACGCCTCGGCCGCTCGCCAATCCTCGGCAACCCCACTGTCAGCGTCCCAGCCCCGCCGCCTGCTCCGACCTCCACGAAACCAGCCAGCCCCCTGCCCTCCAGCTGCTCGACGACCGTCTCGCTCCGCCATTCCGTCTCGCCCATCAATTCCCAGTGCTCGATGTCACGGTGCCCGGCCGCCTCCGGCGCCCACGTCGAACCGGCCCGCACCTCCCACTCGATCCGCCAGTCAGGCCCCACTCCGCGCCACGCAGGAAAATGCATCTCCACCCCGTTCGGCCAGTCGTAATACTTCGGCAGCGCCCAGCCGTCGAGCAGACTGCCGACGTACTCCTTTACTCTGACCGACCCGCTCGACTCCTCCCCGGCCCGCAGCGCCACCACTCCGCCGGCAGCCCCGCCGCCCAGCCATTTATTTCCACCCTCGTACCTGAGCCGGAACGCCGCGCCGTAGACGGAATCGCAGCTGTAGCAGAGCCCGACCCGGTCGCCCGGATCGCCCCAGAGATCGTAGCACTTCCCGATGATCGCCCCAAAATATGGGACCCGCGCCATGTACTGCGCATCGCCTCCAAGCGCCTTCACGTACCCAGGCGCCCTCGTGTCCAGCGCTACCGCCTCGCCTGCCTCCAGCGGAAGCGCGTATTTCAGCACGGGCGCGGGAGCAGGGTTGGTCTCGCTCCTGTCGCAAAAATCCCATCCATAAAGATCGCTGTAGGCCCGCCAGCTCCAGTACGGACGGTACGCCCTGCCGCGGACGTCCCAGGGACTGTCGCTTTCTGTGCGGACGTTGCCGGCAAGGTCTTCCGCCGAATATGCAAGGGGCGGAGATAGCGGCGGCGCGGCAGCGCCTGCCCTCGCGCCCTCAAGCACCCACAGCAGCCCCGGCTCGATCCCCCGCCCGCCAAGACGCGCGCGGCGTCCGGCCGCCTCCAGCCGCGCCATGTCTCCGTCCAGAACGTCCAGCGCCCTCGGTGGCCACACATCAAGCCCGCCAATCCCGTTCGCCGCAGGCCGCGCCGTTGCCGCCGATCACTCCTGCTCTTGCCGCTCGCCTTCCGTTTCCTTCCCGTCTGCTTTTCCTCGTCCTTTCGATTCGATCGCAAAGGGTGCGGACCGCACCTCGAAACTGTTCTTGATATCCGCGCCCTCATTCATGTCCACGGGAACAAGGAATACCTTCGCCTCTACTTCCAGTTTTCCTCCCTCTTCCTTTAGAGGCCTCATCTTCTGACGCTCATTTCCTCCTATCTTATCGAGGAGCAGGAACGCTCTGCCCCCCGGAAGAATCCACACGCTTCTGTATGGTTCCCATTTCCCGGTTAGACGCGGGACATAATTGTGGCCGGCCCACTCGTCACCTTCGTCCCTTATCAGGAGTATCGGAGATTTAACGCATGTTCCTACTGGTATCATGTCTAAAGTTCTACGATTATCCGTATCTTCAGACAAAAAAACGTATGCCGAGCAAACCGCTAAAGTTTTATTTCCGGTATTCTTTACTGAAATTCTAAGTTCTCCGGTATCGAAGTTGAAGGCATCCACCGCAACTTCCGCCGAGTAGACGTATCGCTCCGCCGGATGCGTTTCGCTCTCTTCTCGACAACCGGCGGCCAGGATAGCGAGAATCAAGGGACCAGACATATGGAAGCATCTGCCGCCTATTGAAGCTACCGATAATCTGCAGCTGGAAACGAACATTCCTCCTTCGGCGCAAGAGGCTGCGCATCCGGGCATCGTGCCTTTCAGGACGCTATTGCCGCCTGTCATTTTTTGACTCCTTCTTAGTCCCAGTACTCCGGCCCCGCGACTTTTCGCGCCAGATTATTAGCCTCCCAGTTGCCGACCCCCGCCGGCAGAATCAACTTGTAAACGCCACCGTTAGCACCCTCGTTTCGATCATTGTTGCATATTCCTTTTAAGATGTAAGATGGCACCTTAAGGTGTCTTGCGGAATCGATGTCCCTTTCGGTGAACGCCGCGGAACATGTTGCCGGATGGGTATGCACTATACTTATAACCTCCTTGTCAGGAAAACTATCAACATACCATTTCCCCCCCTGTTCAAAAACAGTTTCATATCTGCATGAATTTTCGGAAGTATTTCCCGCATTGAATGTACTCGGCAGGAAATCTATCTTTCCGGTTCGCGTATCTCTGACTATAAATCCACACTGTTCCCGGCAGTAAGTGCCGACCGGCGCGCCAGGCCGGTATGGCGGCTTGTCCACGTAGGAATCCTTGTACAGTTGCACGAGCTTGTTTCTGATCTCCGGCCGCCATATCAGATCGTCATCAGTGACCGTCATGGGAATTTCCTTGCGGAATCCCGGCACGGGAAGCCACCGATCCGCCC
>JAOACM010000538.1 GCA_026417845.1 Planctomycetota bacterium
CGATCACGTTGAGGCACGCCTCGCGGACGGCATCGGAAATCGCCGACGCCGTGGCCCCGTTGACTCCCAGCGACCTCGCGACGGCGCCGGCCATCTCGCCGATGCTCGGCGCCAGCGCCGGATCGGACGGAATACTCATCTCGAGCGGACAGCCGCGCTTGGACGCGAAGAACCGGACGCGGCCCGACGGCTCGACCGCCAGGATCGCTCCGCATCGGGGACACCTGTACTTCCCGCAGGCCGGTATCTCCAGCAGGACGCGGCATCGGGCACAGGGGGCGTGCATCGGAAAGGTCGCCGGAGCCGGAGGAGCCGCGGCTGGAGCGGGGGCGGCCGGGGCCGGAATGGGAGCGGGAGGCGCCGCTGGAGCGGGTACAGGAACCGGCGGGGGGGCCGCCGCCGGAGCGGGAGCTGCCGCAGCCACCGGAGCCGGGGCTGTAACGGGAGCGGGAGCCGACTCGGGCTTCACGGGAACCGCCGCCGGCGGTACCATCTTGCCGCCAAGGAACTTCAACGCCATCGCCTCGTCCGCGAATATCTGGAACAGGGCGTTGAAGCCGAGCATCTCCATGACCAGCATGACCTTCGACGGTACGCGGCAGAAAACCAGGTGCCCCTCTACTCCCTCGAACGTATCTGAGTATTTCAGCAGGACACCCAACCCCGTAGAATTGATGTACTTGACGTTGGCGAGGTCTAGGATGAGGTTGCGGACCCCCTTCTCCACCAGCTTGTCCATCACCGCTTGGAACTGGTTTATGGTCGAAGCGTCTATGGAGCCGTCAAGCTCGGCCATAGTCGCAGAGGTCCCATCCGCGGAACGTATGTTCTTGATCCTGAAATCTATGGTCGCCATGGCGCCTCGTACCCCAATCCAGCCGCCCCGTCCTCCGAAGGGCCGCCTCGTCGCGGAACGGCCCGGCTACTTTGCTCCCGGCAGTTTCTTGGTCAGCTTTATCATGTTGCCCGCGTAGTTGTATTCCAGGTGGTCGCAACATCTGAGCATCAACATGATCCCCAGGCCGCCGACCCGTCCAGCCGCGTTACGTTCGCGCGCCGCCGCCACCGCATCCCCGTGGATGCCCCTGGCGAGATATATCTCCGTGTCAAACCCCTCGCCCTCATCCTCCACCGTGATGGTGACCTTTTCATGGTCCAGGATATAGTTGACGTCTATAAGCCGCTTCTCGTTGTTCTTATTGCCGTGCCTTGCTGCGTTGTCTATCGCCTCCCGGAAGGCCACGGCCATCGCCTCGGCCGCCTCGTCCGTCAGACCGCTCTTCCTGACCAGTTCGCCTATCATCTCGTTGGCATACTCCACGGTCTCCTCTTTCGTCTGCAGCTTGAAATGGATTTCCTGCTGGAAGTAGTTGCGCTCCTCGACGATACGCGCCAGTTCGCTCTCGGCCAGCTTCACCAGGTCGCTGAGGTCGAAGGGCTCCACGATCCACTCATCTTCCAGTACGCGCAGCCCCTCAACCCTGGCCGGATCGGTTCCCTCCGGATGCATCATTATTATCGCGGTCAGGCTGGTCGCCTTGTCCCTCTTGACCTCCTCGCATACCTTTACGGCCTCCGGGCAGGTCGCGTCCATCACGATCAGGTCCGGCTTTTCGGCGGCGATCCGTTTCCGGGCCTCCCCCGGGCCTTCGGCCACGCCCACTTCGCTCCGGGCGCTCGCCAGGCGCGCGGCGATGACGTTGGTGAACGAATCCTTTCGCGGCACGACAAGGACCAGCCTGAAGGCGCCCCCGCCCTCGACGGCCTTCCTGAGATTTTCGTCAACTCTGACCTGTATCTGGCGTGCCGGTGGGAGGCCGATCTCAGCGCCGCTGACGCTCTTGACCTGCTGCGTCCCGGAAATCGTAGCCTCCACGCTCAGCAGATTGGAGATCTCTACACGGTTGCCTTTTTTCAACTCGGCCTGGATCAGATCTACCGCGCGATTCAAGACCAGCCGCGCGTCCTCCTCCGGTTTCTGGAGCTCCCGGGCCACGCGCAGCGCTATATCCTCGGTGGTCCACGTTTTCATGGATGGGTTTATCCCCCCGGCCCCGCGACCGGACGCCGGCCGTCACGGCCGGGACGGCGCGCGGAGATCCCGACATCAACCCTGCCGGACTCCCTTGGAAACCTTCGCCATCAGTTCGTCGCGGGTCACTATCTTCTTTTCTACCAGTATTTCCACGAGCGCCCGTATCATCTCTTCGGCGGGAACCCCGGCGGGATCACCCGGCCGCGCGCCGGAGACCGGCGATCCCATCGGCGTCACCGGTCTGACGGCCGCAGGTTTCGCCGACCCCGCCGGAGCGACTCCGACCGGCTGCCTCGCCTTCCTCGTCGCCCTGTCGGAAGCTTCTATTTCCGGACAAGGTTCCCCGTGGAAGTAATGGCCGATCGCCTTCTGTATATCCGAACGGGCCGCGACGACCGAGTCCACGTAAAGTCCGGTCAGGAAGCGGACCTCGTCCAGGGCCGCGTAATCCAGCGGATCAGCCATGGCGAGCCTCAGCACGTTTTCGGTGCGCCCGACCGGAAGAACTTCGTACCGCTCAATGACTTCCTGCGGGACAAGCATCGAAACGTTCGAGGGCATCACGAGGTCCTTGAGGGGCAGCACCTGCAGCGACAACTGCTTGCCGAGAAACTCGACCAGCTGCCGTTCCTTGATCATCCGCAGCTTGACGAGGATGGCTCCGAGTTTCCCGCCGGTCTCCTTCTGCGTCTCCAGGGCCGCGCGCAGCTGGGGTTCGGTGATCAACCCGGCCTTGATGAGCATCTCGCCGAGCTTGTCTTCCATCGCATCTCCTCCGGCATGGCGCGCCGCGAGCGCGTCTCCATCCCGGCCGCCCGCCGCGGCCCGGCGAACGCCTGCCCCTGCCGATGCCGCCCCCACTTTACCTTGCATTAGTACGAAGTGAGTATAGG
>JAOACM010000539.1 GCA_026417845.1 Planctomycetota bacterium
CGGGCTTCTCCAGCAATTCCACGGTCGCTCCGCCGCCTTGGATGCCGCGCGCCGAAAGGATCGCAGAAACGTTGAACGGGTCGTTGCGGAATGCGCTTTCCGGGGCGAAAGCGTCCGTCACCGTCAGGTCGCGCGGTTCGGAGGGGTCGCCTATCCCTACGGCGAATATGGGCACGCGGCGGGCGGCGGCGTACTCGGCGGCCTGTACGGGCTGCTCGCCAGCGTTGTGCCGGCCGTCGGAAAGCAGCACTATGCCGGCGATCGGACTGCCCGACAGGCCCGATATCGCCTCGCGTATTCCGGCGGATATGTCGGTACTGAGGAGCGGCCGCCGCCGGATGCCGCCTCGTCTCCGGTCCCGCCTCCCGCGGCCGGGCCGCCGCCGTACGCCTCCCGCAGCCTGACATCGGTGGAAAACGTGAATACCTTGAGCCTCCCGCGGCCGGCCAGCGCCCTCGGCCACGCGTTGCCGTCCTTCGACAGGATCGCGTCCACTATCTCGGCGCGCGAGGGCGTCGAGGCTTTGAGACGATCGGGCGGAATGCCGACGGCCGAGGCCACCCGCACGAGGTCCGCCTCGTCATGATAGCGATCGCGGATCGCCATGCTCAGCGAGTCGTCGAGCAGCAGTATCACATACGGCTCGATGACCTTCCGCATCTCGACGGCCAGAACGGGCTCGAGAAGCACCGCGGCCAGGATGGCGTAGACGGCAGCCCGGATGCAGGCCAGCGCGGTCCTGATCCGCGCGGGGCAGACGGCATTCTCGCGGCGGTAGAGCCGGAAGACGCCGTACAATGCGGCGCAGGCGACGGCCAGAAATGCCAGGGCGCGCCACGAAGACGGAGCGTTGGCCAGGACGAATTTCACCTCGGCACCGGGTGGCAGCCGTCCCTCGTCCACGCCCAGCAATTTGAACCACCAGGATTCCATCGCCTGTCGCATGAGCTCCAATTCACGCGCCGGGGCATCCCGGCTCCGGCGGCGCGCTCCGGCCGCGCTCCTCCTGCCGCCGCCATCCGGTTCCCCGGCGCCGGATCCGGTCCCCGGCCTCACCCGTCCGGCGGCCTTTCATGTCCCGGATATCGGCCTCCGGCCCGCGGTCCGCGACCTCATCTCGACCTGCCGAACAGCCACGCCAGAGCCTGTTCGACCGCCAGGATCGCCAGCGCGGCCGCCAGCAGCGGTTTCCACAGCTCGGCCCGCGCCCCCTCAGACGGCGAGCGCCCCATCTCCTCCGTACCCCTCATATGCCGGAATTCGATGCCGGGCAGCGCCCGCTTCAGATCCTCGGGCGAGACGCGCTCCAGTCTGCCCTCCTCCGGGTCCACATTTACCGCTATCGGCACCATCTCGGAATCCCCTTCGCGCCCGGCCAGCGTCAGCCAGTAGAATCCGGCCCTGTGCGTATCCGCGAAAGATATCTCCAGCCTTTTCCCTTCCTCGCGTTCGCCCGCGCGCAACCTGCGGTCCGGCTCATCAGGAAATCCCGGAGTCCTCAGCGTGGCATCGAGCCCGTGCCTGGCCGGATCTATGGGGACGGAGACCGCATCGCCCACCCGGTAATTCCATTCGCCGGTCCATGGCCTGCCGATATGCCTGACAAGTTCCAGCATCGTCACCGCATAGCTCGGATCGTTCGGCCACGCGGCCCATTCCCTGTCGCAGGAAGTCGTAAAGACGACGGCGCGCCCCTTGCCGAAAGATCGCTCGGCCATCAGCGGACTGCCGGCGGCGTCCGAGAGCTTGGCGACGACCCTGGGTTCTCCATCGCCCGCGGGAGCCTGCGGCGTGGCACCGGGCGGGGTGGCGCCAGGCTGAAGGGCAGCTGCACGGGCGGTATCGGACGCGGCGCCGGCCCGTTTGGACGCCGCGCCCGACACGACACCGGCCGGCCTGGACGCGAAATATCTGAAGATTTTCACCCGCCCCAGCAGCGAATCGCCGGCGCCCTCGAAGAACCTCAGGATCGGATGGGAGAACTCGCCGGACGCCGGTGTCACCCACTTCCTTTCGGTCTCGTCGCCGCGGATATCCTCGAGCGCCAGCGGAGACAGCCCCGCCCCGTCGCGGAAGAGCCGCGCGTTGAACGCGGCCGGGTCCGTCTGATCGCCGGGGAAGATCGCCAGTCCGCCACCGGCCCGGACGAACCGCTCCAGGGCCTCCGCCCGCTCCTCGCTCACCGCATACAGGTTGCACAGGATGACCGCGTGGAATGGATCGAGATTCATCCCCTCGAACTGGTTTTCGGTTACGACGGTCGGTCTGTTCCCGGAGTAGGTCTCTCCCGGCGGGTTGAGCGCCCGTTCGAGGTACGTGGTCTCATCGTCCAGCGCCTCGGCGCTCGGCTCGCCGTTCACCACCAGTATCGGGATGCCTTCGGTGACCTTGAGCGCGAGGAATCGGCGGTTGTCGCCGGGCAGTCTGTCCGGCGGCAGCTCCGCCTTGACCGCCGCCGGCCCGCATTCCCTGAACGTGAAGTTGAACTCGACCGTAGCGGCCCCCCCCGGCGGCAGTGACGCGATCGAAACCCGCTGCGGCTGAAGCTCGCCCACCGCGAACTCCACCGGAACTTCGACCGCCTCCTCCTTCCCGCGGTTGGCCACCGTCGCCACGAAGCGCACCGGGACATTCTCGACCGCGTGTTTCCCTTCGGCGATCTCCAGCGACACGAGCGAAAGGTTGGCCGTATCCTCGACGCCGACGTCCACCAGGACGAGCATCTGGAGCTCTTTGGCCGCCCTGGTCAGGGCAGACGGGAGGGCGGCCTCGAGCGGGGAGCCTGCCCCGGCCGCGCCGGCCGCGGCCGGTCCTTCCGTCCCCCAGTCCCTCGCGCGGAAATCGCTTACTATGTACAGCGCCCGGTTTACCCGGCCGCCTCCGCCCCCCCCCCCCCCCCC
>JAOACM010000540.1 GCA_026417845.1 Planctomycetota bacterium
CCCGCCACATCCCCCCCCAGCACCCGCGCCACGACGGCCGCCGTGAGACATGCGCCGGAGGGGAGGAGCACCATGCACGCGAGGATGATGCCGGCGTAGTACGGCGCGGCCCCCAGCGAAAAACCGCGGTAAAACAGGCCAAGGTCTCCGCCCCCCTCGCGCCTCCTGCGCAGGATGAACGTCGCAACGCCTGTCGCCGCCGGTCCGCCGAGCAGGATCGTCGCCGAATGGGCGAGAAAGGAAAATCCCAGGAGGATGAAAGGCCACGGATCGGAGAAAAACATATTCCAGCCGGCCCTTGCCGCCTCACCGGCCCTCAAATTTCCGCTCGCCATATCGTATCCCGAATCGTTTTCCGCCCATCCGACCCCGCTGGCGTCCCATGCGGCCCGAACGCCGCCCCGGTCTCGCGCCCAATCGTGAGACCGGGAGGCGATCAAGGGTCATCGCGGGTTCATTCCTTCTTCTTCGCGCCTATCCTGGCGGTCAGGGCCAGCTTGGCCAGCCTTCCTCCGATTTCCCATATCGGGCCGGGGAACTTGTGGCATTCCTTCAATATCTCTTCGAAAGCCTCCAGAAAATACCGGACATCCTCGGCTGTTATGACCAGCGTCGGAAGCAATTTCACAATATCCGCCTGATGGCCGGCGACCTGCGCCAGTATCCGGTGCTTCTCCAGCAGCGGCATGACTATCGCTACGCCGAACAGGCCTTCGTCCACCGAGTGCATCAGGGACCAGCCGGCCCTGAGCGCCAGCGATTTCGGAGGCCCGAACTCCACCCCGATTATAAGCCCCTTGCCCCTGATGTCGGCCAGCATCTCATACTTCGGCTTGAGCGCGTTCAGACCGTCCATCAGCTCCCTCCCGCGCGCGGCGGCATTCTCGACGATTTTCTCCTCGTCCAGGACCTGGAGCGTGGCGAGCACGGCCGCCATGGCCAGGTCGTTGCCCGAGAACGTGAAGCCATGCACCACGCAGCGGTCCATCGAGGAGAAGACCTTATCGAAAATATCAGCACGCATGACCGCCGCCCCGCACGGGATGTATCCCCCGCCCAGGGACTTGGCCAAGCATACAATGTCCGGCACGACGTTATAATGTTCGAACGCGAAAAATTTTCCGGTGCGCCCCAGTCCGACCTGGACTTCGTCGGCCACCAGCAACGCGCCGTAGCGCTTGCAGAGCCTGTGCGCCTCCGACAGATAGTTCGGGCTTGCCGGATACACGCCCTTCCCCTGTATCGGTTCGACGACGAACGCGGCCACATCGCCGGGGGCCAGCGCGCGCTCCAGAGCGCCAAGATCGTCGAAGGGTATCTGCTCGGCGCCGGGAAGGAACGGCCCGAAACCATCCTTGAACTCCGGGTTCCCGTTGAGCGACAGCGAGCCGTAGGTATCTCCGTGGAAGCCTCGCAGCGTGGATATGATCCTCGGCTTTCCCGTCGCCCCGCGCGCCATCTTAATTGCAGTTTCGACTGCCTCCGAGCCGCCACTGCAGAAGAACACGCGGTTCAGCCCCTCGGGACATCTCTTTACGAGCGCCTCGGCCGCCATCCCGGCCAGGACCGGACAATCGAACTGCACGAGATTGGCGGTGCGGGCGGCGAGCGCATCCTCGATCGCCTTCCTCACCTTCGGGTGGTTGCGCCCTATGTTGAATACGCCGTGGCCGCCGACGAAGTCGAGATGCCGGTTGCCCTTGTCATCGAAAAGATATTGCCCTTCGCCCCTGACGTAGGTCTTGTCGAAACCTATGCTGCGGAGCACCTTTACCATCTGCGGGTTCAGGTATTTCGAGTGCAGATCGTAGGCATCCGCGAGGCGGGTTTTCATCATCGTGGCGATGTCAATCCCCATTACCGCATCCTCCTTACGCATCGCCCCGGGTCGCGCCGCTCCGGAGCCTGGACCGCTCCCCGCCGGATCGGCATCTCGCGGCGTTCCGACTTCGACGGTCTGTCCCCGACACGCCGGTCGCCGGCATCGCATCCGGCGGCACTGCCGAACGGAGGTAGCGGCCGGGCCGGCGTGCCGCGGAGAGCCGCGAACCGGGAGCGGCATGGTCAAAGCGGGCGGGAACCTAGCATAACGGCCGCGCGAATGCAATATCCGCGCCGGCAGGGAGGGCGTGGTCGGATTGCGGCAGCTATCCGGCCTGTGGTGTGGGCGTCCCCGCTTGCGCGGCCCCGCCGGAAGGCAGGCTGGAAGCCTGTACCGCAAAGGCAGCGTCCGGGTTCTATCCCGCCTGCCTGCCCTGCATGTCCTGCCTGCCGGCAGGCAGGCGACAGGCAGGGGCGCCCTCCGCGCCCGACATGGAAGTCGGGCGCTGCCATATGCCGCGGCGGTGGTGCGTAATACGGCTGCGCACTCGCGATGAGCGTAACCGCTTCGCCCCGGGAGAAAATCGGTTGCTGGCCTGAGCGATCCCTGCGGCGGCGCCCGGTCCTTCCCGCACCGCCGGGGCGGCAGGCAGGTTTCATCCCTGAGGCCGCGCGAGCGTCCGGCGTTCCGGGCCGGGAATCGGCCGGCGCGTGACCCCCGGCGTCCAAAGTCCGCCTTCCGTCGGCATGTTGCGTTGTGGTGTTAAAAATTTACCGCTTGGAGTAACAAACGGTGTGTGGTAAAACTTCGACAGTCGCCTAGAGTTCTACCCGGTGGTGATATGGAAGACGCGATATCTTAAGCTGCCGCAAAGGTCCGACGGCGCATGAAGCGAACCGGGTACCGGGTTGGCAGGCCGGAGGACTGCCCGCGGATCCGCTTGGCGACGGAGGGACTGCGTCAGGCGTCCTCGCGGGCCGGCCACGTCGCCATCGCCCCGGCCCGTCTTGGCAGCCTGCCGGGCTGACCTTCCGCCGTCCGCGCCGGTCGTGGTGAAGGCCGCGCCTGAGG
>JAOACM010000541.1 GCA_026417845.1 Planctomycetota bacterium
GTCCTGGCGCCGGCATCGAGTTCGACGACGTGCGTCCTGCCGAACTCGTCGGTCAGGGTCCTGCGGACGCCGTCTCTGTCGTATGTGCAGGACGTCCCATTGCCGGCCGAGGGCGTTACGGACTGAACCTGCCCGGTCGGAAGGTACTTCGTCTCGACCCACCCGCCGGCCGGGTTGATCGTCCTGCGGATGCGCCCGCAGGGATAATATTCGTATTCCGTAGTTCTGTTGTCGGGGTCTATCGTCTTCCACACCCAGCCGGCAGCGTGATAAACCGTCCGGCTTCTGCCTCCCGCCGGAGACGTTACGGCCGCGACGCGGCCGGCGTCGTCGTATTCGTAGACCGTCGCGGGACCGCCCTCGCCCGCCTTCGGAGAGCGGACCTTCCACAGCCACCCCTCGGCAGGCGTGTACTCGTACCGCGTGACGCACTCGACCGGATCGGCGCCCGATTCCAGCTGCCTGAAGACCGAGGACGAAACGGTGCGGCCGGCCGTATCGAGCGTCTCGATGGAAAGGATGCGCTCGACCAGGGTCTTCCCGCCGCCAGGTGCTTCGGCATGGACCATGCGCGAGCGGACTATGCGCAGGCCTTCGGGCAGTTCATCGGGGCCGCTGTAGCGGAACGTCTCCAGCGCAAGGTCGGGGACAGTTACCTTCGTCGGCCTTCCGAGGCCGTCGTACTCGGTCGCCGATACGCGGCCCGCGAAATCCCTGCTCTCCCTGACGCGACCGAGGGCGTCGTACTTCGTGCAGGAGAACGCGCCGCCGGGACGGGTTATCCGGGAGAGGCGGCCGCGGGAGTCGTAATCGAAGAGCGTCCTGTAGCGGAGGATGTCCGTCGAGGACGTCATAAGACCGGCGTCGGTCCACGTGAAGGACTGGCGGCGGCCCTCAGGTGTCTCGATTTCGAGCGCCTGGCCGAAGGCGTCGCGCGCCAGGACGTTCCAGTAATACCCTCTCGAGTCCTTCGTCCTGAGCAGGAAGTCGGCGTTGCCGTCGCCGTTCAGTTCGCCGTATTCGTATTCCGTGGCGTGCCCGCACGGGTCTTCCACCCTGCGCACCAGCCCCGCCCGGCGATCATCCGTGAAATACTCCCACCCTGTGCTCCCGCCGGCGCCGGCGACGGTATGTATGACCAGGAGATTCGCGCCTGCGATGCCGCGGTCGGAGTATTCCCATGTCTCCGATACGCCGCCGGAAACCGAACGCAGGATCATGTTGCCGCGCGAGTCGTAATCCATCACAACCGACCTGCGGCCGGCGGTCTCCTTCGCCACACGGCGCATGTCGGAGCGGAGGATCCGTTCCGTCGCGACGTTGACCGTATCGGTCATGCGCGTCCAGGCATCGGAATCGGGGAGTATCTCGAACAGCGTCGTTCCGCCGAAGGGTTCTTCTATCGCCGCCGCCACGCTGCCGGCCGGGCTGTCGGGCGGAGAATAACTTATCCGGCGCGATCTGGATTCGGGCATGCCCACGTCCTCCACCTTGCCCGAACCGTCGCCGAATACGACCGTATGGACGCAGTCCGCGATCTCCGCGACCGATATCGTCATCACCCTGCCCGCGCCCGGCCCGCCGGCGTAACCGAATCTCCATCCGACCGACCGGCCTCCGGAAAGAGCCAGAAGCGGCGTCCCGGAAGGAGCATTCGAAACGCCCTCGAACCTCTCCCTCAACAGCGATTCCGACCGGCCGGAATCGTCCAGCGCCCTGCGCGGAACGGCTCCCTCTCCGAAAAGGACCCGCACGGCCCTGCCGCGCAGGTCCTCAACGCGCGCCAGCCGTCCGTCGGCGCGGAAGAAATGCCGGCGGTTATCCCCCCGAAGCAGCATGTACCGGCAGCCGGACCGCCTGCCGTCGCGGTCGAAACTCGACGGATCGGCGTCCACCTCCGCCCCGACAAGCCCGCACCCGGGATCGGACACGAACCGCTTCCTGCCGGCGTCGTACCGGAACACGAACCGCCGCCCGCTCTCGTCAATGAGGCCGAGCAGGTCGCCGGTCTTGCGCTCGTCAGGAGAGATTGTCCCGTCTCCGTCCGCGTCGGCCGAGCCGTCGAAAATCCTCATGCCGTAATTCGTGCGCCAACCCGGACCGAGACCGACGTCGAATCCATCATGGCTGTTGTACGAGACGAACACGTCAGGCCCCATCGCGGGCGTGTCGTAGACGCTCACTGTGTCGCCGAAGTAAAGATTCCCGGAGGCGAGGTTGACCGATGCATGGCCGGCTATCACTGGCGCACGGGGCGATATCCCATCATCGGAACCAAGCCCGTTCGACAGGCGGACCACCGCCACCTCGCTGCTCGCCGAGAAGGGCATCGCCCAGTACTCGTCAGCCTTCCTCTCGAACGTCAGAGTAAGCCGGACTTCCCCGTCGGCGGGGAACTCGAGATAAATAAATTCCGGCGGAGTCTCGCCGGGCCTGCGCCACCTGCCCGCCAGACCGTCCTCGCCTACCTCCCACGGATCTCCGCCCACGGCCTCGGAAAATATCCGCACGGCCCGGTTGCTGGTCTTCAGTGAGAATTCGCCCTCCCCGAAAGCCGGGCTGGCGGAATCTACCTTCGCGTCGAGACGTACTTTTACGCGATCTCCAAGCGCCGGGTGGCCCGCCAGGCCGAATCCGGCCAGCATCTGCACGCCATGGATCGCCTTGCACGGCTCGCGGTCGCCGTCGTCTATCTTCCCGTCGTGGTTGGCGTCCGCGCGAATGTTCACGAGCGCCACGGTGACCGCTCTGTCCAGGATGTGGCCGGCCAGCGCGCCGTCGCCGCGACCGGTAATTTGGATGTCTCTCGGCCCGGCCTCCGCGTCCGCCGCGATTTCCACCTCCGCCTCTATCGTCTGGCAGACGGTGGATTCGAAGACGTTGTCGT
>JAOACM010000542.1 GCA_026417845.1 Planctomycetota bacterium
CTCGGGAACACCAGGCCCCCCCCGCACGAGTATTCCGGTGCCGGCGCCTGGGATCGAAGTATATGACGAAGCGATCCGCCTGCCCACATGCCGGAAGCCCCGCGAGCGTCCACACCACCGGTCCGGGAACGCGCGGAAAATTTATGCGGAGGAACTTAGGAACGCGAGGCCGCCCTGTCAACGGAAAATGACTACCGGGATGTCCCCATCCCGACAGGCTCCCACTTCCCTCGCCTGTAGGCCCGGAGCACCCATCCGGTGCCGGAAGCGGTTGCCTCGATGCTGCCCGTCTCGGCAAGTGCGAGGGGAAGAGTGTCGGAGCGTGCGCATACATCCCTGATATCCAGTCCGCCGGTTTCATCGTCGCCGTATCCGCCGAAGGCCCACGCCGCCGGCCGGCAGGCCCTGACGGCCTCGACCGCCCGCGGCGCGACGGGTTCGCCGGATGGGCAGAAGAATATGGCCGCGCGCGCGGACGCGGTGCCGGCGCCTTCGCCGTATCCAACGCCGGGGGATGCCCCGCCTGAAGGCGGAGCGTAAGCCGGCGGACGGAGCGGATCGGAAGCCCGGGCGGCGCGATCCAGTGCGGCCGTGGCATCCGAACCTTCCAGCGACGCCACCAGTATCGAATGAATGCCGGAGTCTATCCTCAGGACCGCACCGCCGGACCTCCCAGTCTCCCCCGGCGCCGGCCGCGGCGGATGGAACCACGATATCGTCACTCCCCCGGGGCCCTCCCATACATCGCCCGCCCGGCCGACACTCAGGCGGTCCGGCCCAGCCGTTTTCATGGCATCGAGCAGGCACTGCGACGGGGAGGGCGATGCCGGCAGGAAAACGCGCGAGGCCGGCACGCCGCTCAGGACGACGGCGGCGCCGCCGGCCCTGTCCGGGCGGTCGGCTGTCAGGATCAGCGCCGACAGGCGCGTTATCCCGCGGCGCCTGAGCATTTCCCTTATGCGCCTGCCGTCCCCGCGATCGCCGGCGTCAACCAGTACGGCGCCTCCGCCTGGCGCTTCGATAAGCGCCGCGCTGGAGGATCCCAGGTCGAGGAAGGTTGCCTTGATCGCATCCGGAGGATTCCGGAACAGCGAACCTGCGAGAAGAAGCAGCAGGGAGAGGCACGCGGCGGAAAGCGCCGGGACTGGCCGACGCGCTCCTCCGCGCGCATCGCCGAGGGCGGCCACCGCGATCCAGCAGGCCGCGTACGCAATCAGGATGATCGCGGGCGGGGGCGGCACGGCGATGCAGGCGCCGGGGAGCGATGCGATCAGGCGGGTGGAGGCCGAGAGGAGTTCCAGCGCCGCGCCGAGAACGCTTCCGGCCGCGCCGGCCGCCGGGGATGGGAGGAATAGCGCCGCCGGCAGGGTGGCGATGCCGGTTATCAGCGCGATCGTGCCAGCCGGGATCGCCACGAGATTGGCGGGTACCGCGTACGGAGTGAATATCCCGAGGTGCCAGGCCGTGGCCGGAGCAGTACCGGCCCAGGCGGCCAGCGAGACGGCCAGGGCCCCGGCCAGGTACCGCGCAGCCGCTTCCTCCCATCGCGCGACAGAAGAGGCCGCCGGCAGCGGGATCGCGCCCCTCATGAGAGCCCGTGCGGAACCATCCGGACGGGAAGGGAGGCAACTTTGAGCACTGAGATCCGCGCCCGGGGTTTTCAGACAGGCTCTGAGCGCCGTCACGCCTTCCGATATTGCCGCCGCAATGCCCGGCGCCAGAACGACTATCGCCAGCACCGCTCCGAATGACATCTGAAAGCTTGCCGTAAACATATCGGCCGGATCCCAAGCCAGGACGGCGACCCCGGAAAATCCGAGGCTGTTCAGCATATCCGGGCGCCGACGGAGGATCATCGCGCCGAAGTAGGCCGCGATCATCAGCGTGGCCCTGACCGCCGGCACGCAGGCGCCCACAATCAGGCAGTAAAAGACCGCCGCGGCGACGACGATCCCTGCCGCCTTCCGGCGGCTTACTCCGAGGACGGAGAATACCCACCAGATCATCAGCATGATTATCTGCACATGCAGACCGCTCACCGCGAGTATGTGCCCGACCCCGCTGGCGGAGAAAGATTCCCTGTCAAGTGAGGCGATGTTGCCGCGATGGCCAAGCAGCATCGCGGATATGAGTCCGGCCTTTTCAGGGGGCAGGATTTTCTGAAAGAGCCTTACTCCGGCAGCCTGCAGGCGGGCCGGAAGGAACCGGAGCCGGACTTGACCGCCGGCTGCTTTCACCTCGGGCGAAGGCCCGCGGCAGGATATCCGGATCCCCCTGGCCCTGAGGACCTCGGCCCTGTCAAAAGTGTCCGGCTCGTTGGAATCCGCGACCGGCCTGAGCCAGCCGGTGAACTCGACCTCGTCTCCCGGTCCCATCGGCGCCGGAGCTCCTTCGATCCGGTACCATATTTTCCCTGAACCCGACCGTTCCCCGGCGGGCGTAACGACCGCCAGCGCGTTAAGGACGCACGTAGCATCACCATGCAAGCCTGCTGACCTCCCAGCCACCACAGCGATCTTGGTCGCTCCTGCGGTCGTCCCTCCCGTGCCGGCCGCGCCGCCGGTTCCCCCCGCCGGGGTCCCGGCCTCCTCCGGATGTAGGAGCGGCGCCTCCTCGACGATCGCCCTGATCCGGAACAGGCCGCCTTTGTCGGGAACCATGTGAAGGATGTGGTCTGGAGGAAGAGGGGATTCGCGAGCCGACCAGCGGAAGGCTCCGAACGCCGCGCACACGGCTAGGAATGCCGCCGCCCTGCCCGCCGCGGGCAGGAGCCCAGCACAAAGGAGAACGCCGGAAGCCGAAAGTATGGCCAGGAAGATTGCCGAAGCGGAAGCGTAAGAGAGCCCGGCGACTCTGCTCAGCCTGTCTCTTATACACATCT
>JAOACM010000543.1 GCA_026417845.1 Planctomycetota bacterium
GCCACTGGCCGACTATGCCGTGCACGGACACCATCTTCGGCTTCAGGCCGGTTATGAACGCCACCAGGTCCACGTAGTGGCAGCCGATGTAGGTGAAAGCGTCGGAATTCTCGCAGGTGCACCAGTTCTGAAAGTTGGAATGTCTGTAGTACCACTTTTCTACAAGGTGGGCTTGGCCGACCTTGAATTCGCCGAACTGCCCGGCCCTGTAGCGTCTGCGGGCGATCAGCGCCCTGTCGTCGAAGCGCTTGTGGTACTCGACGCCCACCAGCAATCCCTTCTCGCGGGCGAGCTTTTCAATCTCAACGGCCTGGTCATACTTCAGCACCAGGGGCTTGACGGAGCAGACATGCTGGTCTGCGTTCAGAGCTTCCTTTATCACGGAGTAGTGGAACTGGTCGGGCACAGCGACTATGACGCAGTTGAAAGGCTTCTGTTCTTTCAGCACTTCCCTGAAGAGGTCCGGGAACGGTTCCTTCGGGTCCACCTTCCGCCAGTCGGGGTATGGCGTGAACGAATGGCCGGGGAAGGCATCGAGGAGGGTTTTATCCTCCGCTATTGTTTTCAGCGGAGCGGCGTTGAGCGCCGATATCTTTATATCGCCGACCAGGCCCTCCCGCTGGAGCTGGTAGACCGAGGGCAGTATCTGTATCTGGGTTATCATGCCTCCGCCCACAATGACGACATCGAGCTTCTTCATGGCTTCCTTCCCTCCCTCTATTTCGCGATCTGTTCCTTCGCCGGCCGCGTCTCCGGTTCCCGCCCCTGTTCCTGCCGGGAGAGTCTCTCCTGTCTCGCCGCGTCCTGCGGAGGTTCCACGTCCGGATGCCTTTCGCCGGCGCTCCCGGCATCTGGCGCCTTTTCCGCCTTCGCGGCGCCGCGGGCGCCGAGCACGGCGTCCAGTCCGTACATGCCGGTTTCTTCCCATCCGGCCAGTATCGAGAATATGCTGGCCCTTCCGACTATTACCTCGGCCAGCCCCGTGAACCCGACCCGGAAGAACCCGCTTTTTTCGCAGGGCAGGACCCTGCAGATTACCAGTCCCTGGGGCGTCGAGGGGTCAATGCCGGCGGCCGCCATCTCTTCCCTGGGGCGATCGGCTACCGCGGAGACTTCCGCCACGACAGCTTCGAAAACTCCTTCCTTCCGGTACGGCAGGGCGTCCAGGTACAATTCAACCTTCTGGCCGGGCCTGACCCTCGGCATGTCCGTCTGCCTTACGGAGGCGTAGAATTTGAGGCCGGAGATGTCGTAGATCCACCCGAGCCTGTCGGAGGAGGATATCACGGCGCTAGGTTTGACGTGGAAGTCGGCGAGGATCCCGGAGATCGGGGCCCTGAGGGTTTTTTCCTCAATAATCTTCTTCAGCCGGTCCCGCTCGATCCGGGCCTTTTCGAGCCTGGCGCGGATATCGCGTTCGGCATCGTCGTTTTCGAGGTCGAGCCTGGCCTTCTCCAGGTCTTTTTTTCTGCCTTCGAGCGTCGCCTTGAGAGTCGCGACGATCGAGAGGGCGGCGTCGAGATTCTTTCTGGCCTTTTCGGCGTCCAGCCCCCTCGCCTCCGCCTCCAGCACGCGAAGCTCCTCCTCCCGCACCTTAAGTTCGCTCTCAGCGATCTGCCGGGCGCTGAGGAGCTTTTCGAAGGTCGCCTTGCTCTGCATTCCCCGTTCGAAGAGTTCCCTTGCGTCTTCGACTTCCTTCTTCGCGACGGCCAGGCGAATCTCCTGCTGTCTGATCCTCTCCCTTGCCGCGCTCAGCCTGGCCTGAACCGGGTTTTCGAGCACCTCGCGCAGAGCGATCCTCGCGGCCTCGACCTCGTGCTCCCGCCGCGCTATCTCGGCTTCGCAGGCCTTCACCTCAGTCTCCATCCTGGCGACGCGGTTCTCGCGCTCGCGCCTGGCCTGTCCGAGACAGGCCTTCAGATCGGCCTCGTATTTTTCGATGTCCCGTTCAACGGTGCGAAGCGCGAACAGTTCCTGCGTGGAATCCTGAACGAGGATCGCCTCGCCTTCGGCGACCTGGTCGTTGTTCATCCTGAGTATTTCGACCACGCGGCCGGCGTGTGAGGCGCGCAGTTCCGCGTAGCGTGCCGGCCGCATCACGCCGCGGCCGGAAACAGCGACGTCAATCCTGGCGAGGCACAGTATCGCGAACACGCCGGCGCCGGCGGCTGCCGTGATGGCGATCAGCGGTTTCACGAGGTTGCGCGCGCGCATCCGCTTTTTTTGCCTCCGGGTCTCCCGCTGCCGCGGGAACCGCCGCCGGGGAATTCCACGGGCCCGTACCGTCTTCGCTCCGTTCCGAACGGAAAAAGCGGCGGAGACCCCCTGCCGGGGGAGTTTAAATATCACAACCGCGCCCGGCGAACAAACGCAGGTTGGCGGACTGTCGCGCGGGAAGCCGCGCTGGCGGAGAGGGCCTTGCTGACGCATAATTGCGGGAGGACGCGAGACTGGTCCGGGCCGATGCCCGGTCCGGCGTCCGGGTTCTGGAGTGGCGCGACCGGGCTGGAGGGATAAGGGAAGTGGCATCCGGAGATCCGACATCGCCCTGCGCGAGGCTGAAACCGTCGGGACTGATCGGAGGACTGATCAGGGAAACCGCAACAGCGCCGATACCCGGGGCGCACTGGTACGCGGCGGGATCGCCCGGGGCCGGTATCCTGTACAGGTTCGCGCAGGGAGCCCTTGCGGGCGCGGAGTATCTCCACGCCGACATGCTCCTGGACGGCCGCCACATGGCCGTGTTCGTCCTTTCGTTGCGCGAGGGCGAGGGAGGGCCGAGGTTCGACCTTGGATTCTCGGTGCTGAACCAGTGTTCGGCCCGCATACGGATCAACCTGCCGGAAGCGGTGAAGCTGAACATGTGGAGATATGAGA
>JAOACM010000544.1 GCA_026417845.1 Planctomycetota bacterium
TCTGGAGAAACACCAGGTCGGCTCCGTCCGCGATCCCGCGATAAAAGCCGCCCGATAAAGTTCCGGATCCGGCGGCCACGGCGGCGCATGAGGTGCCGTGCGGCGAAAGAGGCGGGATCGCTTCCTCCAGAGACGATTCGATATCGCGTGGGAGGCCGGGGCCGGAGCAATCCACGAAGGCGCGGATCCTTCCCGGGCGCGGGTCCGCCAGGTCGGGGATCGGCAAGAACGAATCGTCCATTATGGCGATCGTCACCCCGCTGCCTCGATATCTGAAATCTGCTTCGATCCTGACCGGGAGAGGGAGCGGGAAACCGCCATCGGCCAGCGATATCATATCCTGATCGTAGGCCTGACCGTCGTGGAATACCTCATTGGCAAGCGAGTGAACCTGATGGATCGGAACGCCCCCGGCAGGCCATTCGCCGCCGCGGCGGCGGCGCCACAGTTCCGTCAGCCACGGCTCGACCTGATCCGCGTGGATCGCTGGATTCTCCTCCTGCATTCGGATGCCCTCCCCTACGGCCCCAGAGGCCCAGCCATCCCCCCGTAAGACGGCAGCGAGGATGCATTTTACCGCATCCGCCAGGCACCGTTTCCCGCAATTTTCAGAGCATGTCCGAAAACCGCCGGCGCTCAGCTTTATACAACGCTCAGCGATCTGTACCGTCCGGCGGAAAGTTTCCTTACCTCCGGCACCCTTTTGGAGAGCGCCGGAGGCTGGCCTGCGCGCCCTAGCACGCGACCGCTCCCGGCGTCCTCCCTGACGGCTGCCTCAGCGGACCTGCAGCGAAACCGGCTCCGCCGCTAACCCTTATCCCTTGGCGGGTTGGATTGCAAGCCGAGCATGGCGGCAAGGGGGGCGATGTTGTTCCGTATGTCGAACGATTCCCCGATACGCGCGCGGGCCGCGGCGGCCAGCCGGGCGGCCAGCAGCCCATCCCCCATCAGGCGGCGTATGGCGGCGGCCAGAGCCGACGGATCGCGCTGGGGGACTACCAGACCGGTCTCCCCGTGCGCCACCGCATCCGGCAGCCCGCCGGCGTCGGTCGCGATGACCGGCAACCCGCACGCCTGCGCCTCCAGGACCGCGTTCGGTATGCCGTCCATGTCGCCGTCGGAGGCTGCGATGCTGGGGCAGACCAGCGCATCCGCCTCCAGCATCCTGCGCCGCACCTCGGCAAACGGCAGCGCGCCGGTCAGGGTGCAGACATCGCCGACCGCCTCGCGATATATTGCCTCCTCCAGTCGCCCTCGTTCCGGCCCCTCGCCAACGATCTCTATCATTACCTGCTCGCCTTCCTGTCTGAGCAGCCCCGCAGCCCCGATAAGATACCGGAACCCTTTTTTCTCCACCAGTCTGCCGACCGCCAGCACCCTGAACGATCCGCTTCCGGCTGTCCGGTGCCGGCGGGGGGGCGGCGGGAACTCATCCATATCCAGTCCGTGGCGCATGAGCACAACGCGGCTGCGAAGTTCCGGCGGCAGGCGATCCTTCAGCCACGCCTCCGCGCGCGAATGGCATACGAACACGCATCCGGCCGCCTCCACCTTCGCCTCGAGCAGGAATCCCTCGACGAAAAGATCCCTCGCATGTGCGCTGAACGAAAACGGCAGTCCAGTCGCGGCACAGGCCACCCAGGCGAGCGTCGAGGGGAGCGAGGCAAAGTGCGCATGCACGCGCTCGATCCGATGCGCCAGCAGCCCTTCCTCCAGTGCCAGCCCCTGATTTATGTGGAACAGGTTCCTGACGCCATGGGCAGGGGATGCGCCGCAAGCCTTCACCGCCGCCCAGACCATCCGCAGGTGACGTCCCGACCAGGCCGCCGGCAGCGTCGCGGCCTTCAGATGCATCCGGGGATCCCAGGCGCGCGGGAGGTAGACAGCCGACTTCTCCGCGAACGCGACGGCCTCCGGGTCGGCGCGCCTCATGTCCCCCCTCCGGAGCGCGAAGACGACGGGATCGGCCCCGAGGCGCTTAAGCTCCCGGATCTCGCGCCATACAAACCCCTCTGTCAGACTCGGAAACTCGCCAACAACAAAAGCAATACGCATCCGATGCGCCCCGCTCCCCCGTCGCCCGCAGCCTCCTGCTTTTTCCCGCCTTTCCCCTTGCTCCCAAGGTCTTCCAGTCTCAGCTCAAAAGATGCCAGCGGGCTGGCGCGGGCCGTCCGTCCCGCGGAGACACCAGCTATCCCAAAATGCTCCCCGAAATTTCTGTCCGGCGAATAGAAGAGGCCCTGATCTTCTCCTCCCTTGCCCGCCCATAGCAGGTCTTTCGCCAGCCGCGGCCCAGGGGGTTCAAGGCCGCAACTATCCCAGCGCCTTCATATAGCTTTGCATTGCGAGCTCGGCCGTCCGGCGCCAGGTGAAACCCGCGGCGCGGGCGAGGCCTTTTTCCCTGAGTTTTGCCCGCTCGACGTCATTCTCCAGCAGAAACTCCATCGCCTCCCGCATCGCCGGCAGGCTGCCGCGCGGAACTTCCATCGCGGCCCCTCCGGCAACTTCCCTGAGCGCCGGGTCGTCCGATATCAGCGCAGGGCAGCCGCACGCCATGGCCTCGATCACGGGGATGCCGAACCCCTCCACGATCGAAGGAAAGAAGAAAAGGTCGGCCAGGTTATACAGGTACGGCAACGCCCCGCGCGGAACGTAGCCGGTAAACAGCACGTAGGAGGCGGCATCAAGCTCCCGTATGAGCCGGAAAAGATCTCCGCATTTCCAGCCATACTGTCCGACCAGCAGCAGTTTGTGCGGCAGCCTTTTATGCGACCGCGCCGCAAAAAAGGCCTGCACCAGCATCGGCAGGTTCTTCTTCGGCTCCTGATTGCCGACGAACAGCACGTACTTCTCCGGCAGGTTCCATCTGGCC
>JAOACM010000054.1 GCA_026417845.1 Planctomycetota bacterium
GTGTAGGCCAGCGCCTATCTCCCGGATGATCGCGATGGCAGCGTCCCGCATGTCCTGATATTCGCGGTCGGTCAGCGTCTGCGCCGGAGCGACGGTTATGCTGTCGCCGGTGTGCACGCCCATGGGATCGAAATTCTCTATGGAGCAGATGATTACGACGTTATCCTTGCAGTCGCGCATCACCTCCAGCTCGAACTCCTTCCATCCGATGACGGATTTTTCGATGAGTATCTGCCTGCGCATGCTCATGCGGAGGCCGAAATCGGCTATGCGGCGCAGGTCCTCTTCATTGCAGGCTATTCCGCCTCCGGTCCCGCCAAGCGTGAAAGCGGGACGGATGATGACCGGGTAGCCGATCTTCTCCGCCACGGCGAGCGCCTCGTCCACTGACGAGGCCAGTCCGCTCGGCGGGACCTCCAGCCCTATCCGCAGCATGGCCGCCCGGAACTCTTCGCGGTCCTCCGCCTTCCTGATCGCGCGGCTGTCCGCTCCGATCATCTCGACGCCGAACCGTTCCAGGACACCTGCCTCGGCCAGCTCCATCGCCACGTTCAGCCCCGTCTGGCCGCCCATGGTGGGCAGCAGCGCGTCGGGACGTTCCTTCTCGATGACCGCGGCAACCACGTCCGCCGTCACGGGTTCGACATATGTCCTGTCGGCCATCTCGGGATCGGTCATGATGGTGGCGGGGTTCGAGTTTACGAGTATGACCTCGTAGCCTTCGGATCTTAGAGCCTTGCACGCCTGAGATCCCGAATAGTCAAACTCGCCGGCCTGGCCGATTACTATCGGGCCTGATCCGATTACGAGTATCCTGCGGATGTCAGTTCTTTTCGGCACGTGTCCTGAGTCCCTCCAGGAAAGGCCTTTCTGCGCGACACCCGGACTTCACATCCCGGCGCGCACCCGTTCCGGTACCCCACATCTATCAGTCCCGTTCCGGCAATATGGCCGGCACATCCTCCAGGAAGCCGCGCCTCAGAGATCGGCGGCGCGCAACTATGATGTGCAACCGGTCGGCCCGCTCTGTGTCCGGACAACCAGAGGGTACCCGCGGCGGCATCAGGGCTTCGCACCGGACTTTTCAGCCTCTGTCGCTTCAGGCAAGGGGCACAGCCTGTCCCCGTTGCGCGGGAGCACCGCGATACGGCTACGCACCCGATATCAGCCCTTCCGTCTGGCCAGCGCCGCACCGACAAAATCGCGGAACAGCGGGTGCGGATCGAGCGGCCTGGATTTGAACTCCGGGTGCGACTGCACGCACACGAACCAGGGATGATCTTTCAGCTCCATCGCTTCGACCAGCTTGCCGTCCGGCGACAGGCCCGAGAAGATCATTCCGGCCCGCTCGAACTTTTTCCGCATGGCGTTGTTGAACTCGTAGCGATGCCTGTGCCTCTCCGATACCCTTTCCTCGCCGTATGCGGCCCGCATCTTCGTGCCCGGCATGGTAATGCACGGATAGGCTCCCAGACGCATCGTACCGCCCATCTTCGTGACGCGGCGCTGTTCGTCCATCAGGACGATCACCGGGTACCTGGTCCCTGAATCGAACTCTGTGCTGTTTGCCTTTTCCATCTTCAGTACATTCCTGGCGAATTCTATCGCGGCGCACTGCATGCCGAGGCATATGCCGAGGAACGGCACGCGGTTTTCCCGCGCGTAGCGTATCGCCAGTATCTTGCCCTCTATCCCCCTGGACCCGAACCCGCCCGGCACCAGTATCCCGTCGGCTCCCGCCAGCAGCTTTTCCGCTCCCTCCTTCTCCACCTGTTCGCTGTCCACGCGGTCCACTGCCGCCCTTGCCTTGTGGCGGATGCCAGCGTGAGCGAGCGCCTCGTAGATGGATTTGTACGAATCCTGCAGACGCACGTACTTTCCCACGACGGCAATCCTGACCTCCCGCTCCGGATTCCGTATCGTCTCCAGCATCCGCTCCCAGTCGGACAGGTCTATGCGGCGGGGACCGAGCCCCAGCTTCTTGGCCAAGTGGCCGTCTATCCCCTGTCTGACGAGCTGCACCGGCACCTCGTATATCGAATACTCGACGTCTCTTTCCTCGAAGACCGCGTAGGGATCCACGTTGCAGAACAGGGATATCTTCCTGCGCATGTCCTCGCTCATCGGCCGCTCGGTGCGCACGATCAGTACGTCGGGCTGGATTCCTATCTCGCGGAGCCGCCCGACGCTCTGCTGCGTCGGCTTGGTCTTCATCTCTCCCGCGGCGCGGATATAGGGGACCAGCGTCAGGTGTACATATATGACGTCCTCAGGGGGCACATCGAACCTGAACTGCCTTATCGCCTCAAGGAACGGGAGCCCCTCTATGTCGCCTACCGTCCCTCCCACCTCGGTAATCACCACGTCTACTTCCTTCGTGGCAAGCCCCATGATGGCAGCCTTGATCTCGTCAGTAACATGAGGTATGACCTGGACGGTGTGGCCGAGGTAATCACCCCTGCGCTCCCTGGCTATCACAGCCTCGTATATCTGCCCGCTCGTATAGTTGCTCTTCCTCGTGCACGATATGCCCGTGTAGCGCTCATAGTGTCCGAGGTCCAGGTCGGTCTCGGCGCCGTCGTCGGTAACGAAAACCTCCCCGTGCTGGAACGGACTCATGGTGCCGGGATCCACGTTCAGGTAGGGGTCAAGTTTCTGAAGGGCGACGTTGAGCCCCACGCGCTTCAGTATCAGCCCGAGGGCGGCGCTGGTGATCCCCTTGCCGAGGGACGAGACCACGCCGCCAGTGATGAAGACGAATTTGGCCACGACTGCTCCCGCGTTCACGATCGCCGGGCGGAACCCCGCCCCGCCAGAGTCGGCGATAGGATCCGTCTCGTCGGCCGCGCTCCGCCGACGGTCCCGCCAGACGATCATTCCCACTCTATGGTGCCGGGCGGTTTAGAGCTGATATCGTAGACGACCCTGTTTATCCCCCTGACCTCGTTGACTATCCTGGCCGATATACGTGCCAGCAGGTCGTGGGGAAGCCTGGCCCAGTCGGCGGTCATCCCGTCTCTGCTCGTTACAGCCCTTACGACAATCACCTCAGAATATGTCCTTTCGTCTCCCATCACCCCCACCGTGCGCACCGGCAGCAGCGCCGCGAAATACTGCCATACCTCCCTGCCGGTGTCGTACGCGTCTATCTCCTCGCGTACGATCAGGTCGGCGCGGCGCAGCAGATCCAGGCGCGCCTCGGTCACCTCCCCGATCACGCGCACCGCCAGACCGGGCCCGGGGAAGGGCTGGCGGCTTACGATCTTCTCCGGCAGGCCCAGCGCCCGCCCGACCTCGCGCACCTCGTCCTTGAACAGTTCCCTCAGAGGCTCGATAAGTTCGAACTTCATATCTGCCGGCAAGCCGCCTACATTGTGGTGCGTCTTTATCGTCACGGACGGCCCGCCGCGCGGCGAGGCGCTTTCGATAACATCAGGGTAGAGCGTCCCCTGGGCCAGGAAACGCGGCCTGCCGATCTTTTCGGCCTCTTCGAGAAAGACGTCTATGAATGTTCTGCCTATCCGCTTCCGCTTCTCTTCCGGACACTCAACCCCTTTCAGCGCCGCCAGAAACTTAGCCTTCGCGTCAACGGCCACGATGTTCAGCGGGTAGTCCTTCGTGAACATCCGGCGTATCTCTTCGGCCTCGCCGTGCCTCAGCAGCCCGTTGTCCACGAACACGGCCGTAAAGCGGTCCCCTATGGCGCGATGGAGGAGGGTGGCGGTGACGGACGAATCCACGCCGCCGGACAGAGCGCAGATTACCCGATCCGACGGCCCGACACGGGCGCGGATCTTCTCTATCGCCTCGGCGATGAACGACGAGACCTGCCAGTCGCCGCGCAATCCGGCCACCCCGAACAGGAAGTTGCGGAGGATGTCCATGCCGCGAGGCGTGTTGGTCACCTCCGGATGGAACTGGACGCCGTAAAGTCTTCTTTCCGGGCAGCCAACTGCAGCAAAGGCGCAATTGGCCGTTTCCGCAAGGACGCGGAACCCCGGCGGAAGGACCTCGACTGCGTCGCCGTGGCTCATCCATACGTCCAGCCTGTCCGGAAGGCCATCCAACAGGCCGGCGCGATCCCTGACGCGCAGCTCGGCCGGTCCGTATTCGCCGGCCCGCCCCTTCCTGACGGTTCCGCCCATCGCCTGCGTCATAAGCTGCATTCCGTAACAGATCCCCAGGACCGGAATGCCCAGCGAGAATATCCCCTCATCGGCCCTGGGCGCGCCGGGCTGGAAAACCGACGCCGGTCCACCCGACAGGATTATCGCGCCGGCCCGGACGCCGGCGACCGTCGCGGCCGGGATGTCGTGCCGGACGATCTCGCAATAAACGTTGAGCTGGCGTACCCGGCGGGCTATCAGCTGGGTGTACTGCGAGCCGAAATCGAGGATGAGCACCCGTTCGTGACTCACGACAGGCTCACCCCCTTCCGCCCGGCCATCATCTCCGCGAAACGCCGGAACAGGTGCCGCGCATCGTGGGGACCCGGAGCCGCCTCGGGATGGTACTGGACCGCAAAAGCCGGTACCTTCCTGAATCGCAGCCCCTCCACCGTCCCGTCATACAGGTTCAGGTGCGTGACTTCGGCAACGTCAGGGTCAAGCGACCCGGCGTCAACCGCGTAGCCGTGATTCTGGGATGTTATGTCAATGCGCCCCGTTGCCAGTTCCTTGACCGGATGATTCGCTCCCCTGTGGCCGAATTTCAGCTTGTAGGTCCTGCCGCCGGCAGCCAGGCCCATAATCTGATGGCCAAGGCATATCCCGAATATCGGTATCTCCCCCAGAAGATCGCGCACCGTGGAGACCAGATAGCTGCAGACAGCCGGGTCGCCCGGCCCGTTGGAAAGGAAAAGCCCGTCCGGCTTCAGCGACATTATTTCCGCGGCGGAGGCATCGGCCCGCGCCAACGTAACCACGCAGCCGGATGTCTCCAGCAACCTCAGTATGTTCCGCTTGCAGCCGCAATCCACCGCCACCACCCGGAACGGCTTTTCTCCATCCCCACTGCCTCGCCAGCCCCGGGATGCGCGACATGTAACTTCGCGCACAAGGTCGCGTTCAGAAAGACCGGGCGAGGCCTTAGCCTTTGCTGCCAGCCTGGCCTCATCATGGTCGAGCGTCGAGATGATGGCCTTCATTGCTCCGCGGGACCTGATGTGCCTCGTTATCGCCCGCGTGTCCACCCCCTCGACAGCCACCACGCCGCGCCTCGAAAGATACTCGCGGAGCGTCTCGCGGTTGCGCCAGTTCGACGCCAGCCTGCTCGCCTCGCGCACCACGAATCCTTCGACCTGCGGCCCATCAGCCTCTTCATCCTCCGGGTTCGTGCCATAGTTGCCGATCAGCGGGCATGTCATTACAACTATCTGGCCTTTGTAGGATGGGTCCGTAAGTATCTCCTGATAGCCGCACATGGATGTGTTGAAAACGATCTCGCCCGTCCTTTCGCCGGCGGCGCCGAACGAAAGTCCGTGGAATACCCGACCGTCTTCCAACGCTATGGTGGCTCGCGGATGCATGTTCTTTCCTTTGCCTGGTCGCACCTGTCCCGTATCGTCCACCGGCAGGCCAGCCGGCATCCGGTCTCTCAGGCCCGCTTCTTTTGAAGTGCGACGCCCCCCCTTTCATTATCTGTCAGCGCCGGCTTCCGCTCCCGCGATGCTTTGAAGCCCGCTGCCGCGTCACGCTGCAGCTCTCTGGCGCTCCTGCTAACATCGGGCTGCGCCATCTCTTGTGCCGGCCCCTGCGCGACATGCGCGGGCAGGCTGCACCCTGACTTCCACCGGCGGACCTTGGGGAGTTCAAAGCCATCGGAGTCGGCGGACGGGAATCGTCCATCCGCAACCCCGCCCAGCCGACTTTTCTTGGGGACCGCAACATATCATAACAGCTGCGCGAGTCAATAAAGAAAAAACCAGGGCGAGCCGGTTGCGATGTCCCCGGACGATAGGAAGATTTGCGCGGGCGGCGTGGGGAGTATCTCAGCTCTTCAGAGGGGATCCGCTCCCGCCGGATTGTGTTTTTCGCGATTTTTACCCCCAAGCGGCTTTCGGAGAGCGCCAGCGGTAAACCTGCGCGCGCCATTTCCGCAACCGTCCGTAGCGTTCCCTCTGACAATCGCCTCCAGCGGACCAGAAGCGCAACCGGCCTGCACGCCGGGCACACAACCCACGGAAACGGGCGGAGCACGCGCCATCCGGCTGCGCGGACGCCGGAGTCAGAGCATATCACGCCGGGATCGCAGGCGTCGGATTGCTCTCCGGAAGATGGCGTTCCGCGAATCCGGAGGTCCCACCGTGAGGCTCGCCGCGCGACGCCATGATCCTTATTCCTCCGCAGCCGGCCAATCAAGCCGTGCGCACTGTCCGCCGTCCAATTGCCGCGGGAACCGGACTTTGGACTGGATTTCGGACTGGACGCGGCAGAAACCCTGGGCGCCACGGCGCCGCAAAGTCGAGATGGCAAAGCCGTAAGTTTTGCGGCGGGAAGTTTTCGGATAAGCTTTTATCAGGAAGGGGGAGCATGGTCGTAACTGCGGAGCTGCGGGATGTGCGGGAGCTGGAGACTGGATCCGCCACCGCCCGCCCTGTTCGCAGGGCGCGGTATGTACGCCTCGGGTGCGCCCATCCACGAGCCGCTCCGAAGGCTTTGCGTTTACGGCCATGCGCCCTCAGGAATATCGCGCGCTTGATTCCCGCCGCGGAGGGGGTAGTATAAGAGTATGAGCATCCGGCCAGAACTGGCGGGCCGGCCCTCCCAGACCCGTCCGCCTTCGGGACCATGTCGGCTCCGGCGGAGTCTTCCGCCGGATCTGGTTATCGCGTCTCCCGAGTGGCCCAGCCTCGTTGGGAAAATTCCATATCTCGACGTCCGTCTCGAACAGTCGTTCCGCTTCGGCCACGGGATATGGCGGGCGGTGGTGCTCAAGGACGCCACCTACGAGAAGTGGGGAACGCTTTCCGGCGGCATGACCATGCTCGTGGAGAGCGCCGGCGAAGCCGATCTTGTGGCCTATCACGGGTGGCGGAAGATCGAGGGGTTCGAGGACATCGGCGTCGAGAAGACGCTGGATGCGCTGGAGAACCTCCGGCGGTTCCTGGACGGCGTGAACTCCGAGCGCGCATCGCTGGGCATGCCGCCGCTGGTGCTTTCCGGCCGCGGGGAACGGTACATCCACAGGACGTTCGAGGAGCTTCAGCGGCCGGGAACGCAGCTTCACCCGCGGCGGCAGGTGTTCGAACAGATGGGCGGCATATATCGCGCGGTGGAACAGATTCTGGATGCGTTACCCCGTCCGCACATGTTCAACCCTCATATCAGGGAGATAATGCTCGGAGAAGGCGTCTCCAGTTCGGTGCGGGGAAGCGAATACGTTCCCGAGCAGGGCCAGGTGGTGATGTTCACGCTGGCGCTTGGCGCGGCGCGGCGCACATTCGTGGGATTGTTTCTCCACGAGCTCGGCCATGCGATGGCCAGGCGGATGCTCGAAGACGACTCGGAGGCCGGGTTTTTTGAGGAACGCCATGGTTTTCTCAGGGCGACCGGCGCCTTCCTGGGGGTGGATTTCTGGATCGGCCGGGAGGACCGGGTGTTCTACCAGACAGATATTGAGGAATTTCTTGCCGAGACCTTCATGCACTATGTGGCGGCTGGCGACTGCCTCAGGGCTCACATCGCGTCTTTCGGCGACGGGAAGATCGCACGCTGCTGGACCGAAGTTTACGAAGCCTTCCGGGACAGATATTTCTCAGGCATCGAGTACTCATGCCAGACGTAATCGCGTCGGGCGGCCGGGGTTGCGCCCGCGAGCCGTCCTCCCGGGCAGCCCGGCAGCGTTCGATTCCCGCAATTCCGGCGGCCAGCCCGGCATCCGGGGATGTTCCTATGGGCGTGCGGGAGCAGCCGCCGCGAAGGCCGGCGCCGCGCGGCTGTCGGACGGGATTGCGCGCGCACCCATCCCGGACCCGCCGGGGGTTGGCCGCATGTCCGCGCGCCGTCCGCGGCGGGCCCGGCAAGGGTGCGGGAAGTCCCTGACGGAGGCGAACGATGTCCGATAGAATAATCCTCTGCGAGCCTAATTTCAGCGAGGGGCGCGACAGGGGAATAATCGGGGCGATAGCCTCGGAGATCCGGAGCGTCCCCGGTGTGACGTTGATTGAGATGGAGGCCGACGCGGATATCAACCGCACCGTGGCCACGTTCGCCGGCCCTCCCGAAGCTGTCGTCGAAGCTGCCTTCCGCGCCACAAGGCGCGCAGTGAAGCTGATAGACATGTCGGTACACCACGGGGCTCACCAGAGGCAGGGCGCGGCCGACGTCTGTCCGCTGGTGCCGATAGCCGGCGTGTCGCTGGCGGAGTGCGCGGAGTACGCCCGGGGCCTCGGCGCGCGAGTGGGCGGGGAGCTTGGAATTCCCGTCTACATGTATGGCGAGGCGGCGCTGATCCCGCAGCGGCGCGATCTCCGCAGAGTTCGCCGTGGCGAATACGAAGCGCTCCCGGAAAAACTCGGAAAGCCCGAATGGAAGCCGGACTACGGACCGGCCAGGTTCGATCCGAAGGCGGGGGCGATCGCGATAGGTGCGCGCGAGTTTCTGGTTGCCTTCAACGTGAACCTCGATACCTCGGATCCTTCACATGCAGAGGCGATAGCCGGGAAAATCAGAACGAGCGGTGCGGTCCTGAAAGACGGGTCCGGGAAGCCGCTCAGGGATTCCAGAGGCCGGAAGCTGCGCGAACCTGGCATGTTCCAATCTTGTCGCGCGACAGCATGGATGCTCGAACGGTTCAAGGTCGCGCAGGTGGCGGTCGCCATATCCGATTACAACGTCACTCCCATGCACGCCGTGTTCGATGCCGTCTGCGAACTGGCGCGCGAACGCGGGGTGAGAGTTACCGGCGCGGAAGTGATAGGAATGATACCTAAGGCGGTGCTGGTGCAGGCCGGCATACACTACCGCAGGAAAAGCGGGAGATCGTCCGGGCTGCCGGAGATGGAGCTGATCCGGGTCGCTGCCGCCTCTATGGGGCTGGACGACATATCCCGGTTCGATCCGGCGAGGAAAGTGCTTGAATTCGCCATAGGGCGGAAGCCGGAGATAAAAGACCTGCTGACGCTGGCTGAATTCGCCGACCGGCTGTCCATGGACGAGTCCTCGCCTGGCGGCGGGTCGGCATCCACATTTTCCGCAGCCATGGCGGCGGCCCTGAGCGCGCTGTGTTGCAACTTTTCGATGGGCCGCGGGAGCCTCGGCGGGCAGATGAAGAACGGCGAAGCCGACATCCTGTCCGAGTGTGCCGTCAATTCGCAGAAACTTAAAGATGCCTTCCTCGACATGCTGCAGGAGGAGTCTGCGGTAGAACGGAAGGAGATGGACGCGGAAGCCATGCCGGAGAAGACGGCGGAGCAGAAGGCTGCGCGACGGCAGGCGATGCTCGCCGCCGCCAGGGAAGGGCTGAGAATATCCGCGGCCAAGCTCGAACGTCTCCTCCGTCTCCTGGCGCTCATAAGGAAGGCCGTCGCCTGCGCATCCGCCGGCGCCGCTGTCGAGGCGATCGAGGCGGCCGAACTTGCGTTCGCCGCCGCCCGCGCGACCGCATCCAGGGCGGCATCGCGCCTGAGGCTGGCGCGCGACCCCAAGACGGTCGCCTACGGCGAATCTGATATCGCCTCCCAGATGGACCACGCGAAGAAACTGCTGGAGGAGATCAGAGAACTAGCTTGGCGCACGGCCGGATCCCCGCCGGAATCTTCCAGGTAACAGCGTGTCGAGTGCGATACGGCACCCGTCCCTGTGCACATGTGCATAAAAGAGCGAATTTCGCGCAGAATCGTGCGGGTTATTTTATTGATAGGAATGGCAATTCCGTGGTAAAGTGGATAAGGTGGTGTGAGGGGAGATGCCGGACGCGTTTTTTAAGAATTGCGGATCGAAACGTCTTTGCGGTTCGTTCGTCTTAAGATTTGAATGGGGGAACTGGTTGGGGTTCCCCGATGGATCGGGAGGAGATACTGATGAAGCGCCTGATCCCCTGGATGCTTGCGGCCGGCTTTATTGCCGGTTCCGCCGAAGCGCAGAACGAGCTGCCGAAGTTCTCCCGGTCGTACAGCCCGGGAAATTACAGCGGGCTGAGCTGGTCCAGCAAGACGCCCGACGCCGCGCTCAAGGACGGTAGACCGGTGGTTCTCTTCGTGTACTTCCCCGAGCTTGCCGACAAGCGGCCCAACAATATTGCATACAACATCGAAATCAGGTGTCTGGCCGACGAAAAACTCAAGGAGATACTGGGCAAGGTGACGCTGGTAAAGCTGAGCGCCAAAAGCGCGGCCCAGCTCCCGCGAAGCTTCGGCCAGACGTCCACCGCCAGCCTTTACGTCATAGACCAGACCGGGCAGCCGATATACAAGTGGGTGGATACGGCCCCTACGGCTCAGGAGCTGCTTCCCGCACTGCAACAGGCCGTAGCCCTGGTGGACCAGCAGGTGAAGAAGAAGGTGGTGGCCTCGGAGCCGATACTAAAGCTCCCGCCTCCGCCAGTAAAGGATGAGAAGAAGGATCCCGCGCCGAAGCAGGATGCCAAGGATCAGCAGAAGGATCAGAAGAAGGACCAGCCTGCCGACGAGGTCCCGAAGAAGAAGAAGGTAGTGGACGAGGATTGAGGCTGCTCCCCCCACGCGTGACCGGGAGCGGCCGTTTCGATCTCCCGCCCATAATGTTACCCCTCCATTGGTTGTGGCCGGCCGGGCCTTGTGACTGCCGGCTGGGTCATCCCGGACATAGGCAGAGTTGCGATGTCAGTCCGTTTGGAATCCGGGCGTTTCCGTTTCGAACGGACGCAAACCGCCCATCACCGGGTAGCGCATCGTTAAGGGCTTCGAAATCGCCCTGCCGGATCTTCCGCGCCGTGGACTTTCCGTCGCGACCGCAATAATATCTCTTCCCGTCCGTTCGCTCTGAGCGATGGAACGGTCCAGGCGCCCCCCGCGCGCGGGACGAGGGGAGGAATTCCAGCTTTGATGCGGCAACCTGATGAGGGAGGAGGCGTAATTGCGGGCCGCGCGATGGTGCTCGGCGCCGCGCTGTTGTGGAGCACGGCCGGAGCGGCGATCAAATACGTCTCGGTCGAGGGAAGCGAGATAAGGGCCGGCCTCCAGATCGCCGGATGCCGCTCCCTCATCGCCGGCCTGGCGCTCCTGCCCCTGGCCGGGCGCGGCGTGCTGAGGCTCGACCGCACCGCTGGAGTCACCGCGATAGCCTACGCCTTTACCGTCACCTCCTTCGCCCTGGCCAACAGGCTCACAACCGCCGCCAACGCCATCTTCATTCAGGACAGCGGCCTGCTGTTCCTTCTGATCCTCGGCCCCTGGCTGCTCAAGGAAAAGAACCGCGCTGCGGATTACGCCGCCATCGTCGCGCTGCTGGCCGGCCTGGCGATACTGGTCTTCATGGACGGGGCGGAAGAGGACAAGCCCATGAAGGCACTGGGTAACGTCGTGGCGCTTTTCTCCGCCCTGACCTTCGCGCTTACGATTGCGGGTCTGCGCGCCAACAGGGAGGGGAACCCGGCCACGCCTGTCATCTGGGGCAACTTCCTTGCGGCGGCGATGTGCGCTCCCGCCTTTTATCCCTTCATGCTCGCCACGCCCCGAAACGCGGCGGCCGTTGCGTACCTGGGCGTCTTCCAGCTCGGCCTCAGCTACTTCCTGTTCTCGCGCGGCATAAGGCGGCTGAGCGCGGTCGAGGCGGCAATCGTATCGTTCGTCGAGCCGGTGCTGAACCCCGTCTGGACTTACCTCCTGTGCAACGAAATCCCCGGCCACTGGGCCCTTCTTGGCTGCGCTGTCATTGCGTTTACGGTGCTGACCCATTCGGTGGTTTCGGCGATCGGGAAGCGGCGGGCGCAGCCAGCGGCAGGTGCACGGCCGTAACTGCGGGGTTCGGGATGTATGGGCCCCGGATGCCCGATCTGTTCCCATCCGCCCGGTTTCGAAGGGTCCGGATCGGTATGGGCAAGGGCGCATCCCCTGCGGATCGCCGGAAGGCTTTGATCTGCGGCCATGCGCCCGCCGGCGGCGCAGCGCCCGGCCGCGAACTCCTCAGCCAGCGCGGAAAGGTCTCCGGCGCTTTCGTCCGGGCCTCCGCCCGCTTTCGAACTCCCCTGCCCGCAGAGAAAGCCCGCCCGCCGGATGCGCCGGATGGGCGCCCTCCCTGCAGCATCGCGGCAGACGGTCAACCCATCGTCAGGCGCGCCACGGCGGCCCCTGCCCTCGGCGCCCGGGCCCTTATGACCACCGTCGCGGACCGGCCTTTCGGGGCGCGCACAACCCACTCCAGCAGTCTCCCGCCGGATCGCGCCTGAAGGTGTCCAAGCTCGATGCGCGTGGCCCCGCAGACGCGCTCCGCGTCGCGCCCGATGTCCAGTTCCGCGGTGACGCCCTTCAGATGAGAGAACGACGCGGCCATGCGCGTGACGTAAGTCGGGAGCCCGCCGGAGTTGGAGACGCGGCAGCGGATTCTGAAGAGCCTCCCGCCGAGCGGTTCGGCCACGGCGTCCCGCATCTCGATCCGCGGCGCATGGCCAGCCAGTTCGAGTATGAACTCTGACGCCTTATGCCAGACATCCTTCCGGTCGTCCGGCAGCACGTTCGCCCGGGCGATGGCATCCCAGCCGCCAATCTCCACGGTCCCGAGCTGCAGATGGGTGAAAGGTTTCCACTGGACGAACGCTTCCGCCTCGGGATGCGCCCGGTGCCATGCCATCGCGGCGCGTTCCATCTCCCGGTATTCCGACCAAGTGCATTTGAAGATGTGGTCCGTGGAGAACCCCAGGGAATTGAACATGTTGCCCAGTTCAATCTCGAAACCGTACACGCCCATGTGCTCGTAGGCCCACTCGGTGAAGTGTCCGTGGAGCCTGTTTGGGAGCGCCCTCTCGTGGCGGTACTCGGCTACGGACCTGGCCGGGAAACCCGTGATCTGCGAGCCGACGCGGGCCATCTCGCGGAAGTACGCCACATCCTCGCGCGCCATGTCGGAATCTGACTTGGTTGCCGGCGGCCTGAGAGTGCAGTTGGGACCCGTGTGCAGCCCCAGCATACCGAATATGTTTCCGCGGTCGCAGACGAAATCTGCCAGCGCCCGCGTCTCAGGCTCTGAAAAACCGTACCTGCCGGCGCCGGGCTGAATGTGCCGGGGCGCCCAGTTCGCGGCCCAGTTCCTGTTGAAGTCGAGGCCGACCGCCTCGGGATCCGAGAAATCCGTTCCGTCCCATTCATGGATCATACCCTCGACGGCGACGCGATAGGCCGTACCGCCTTCCTCGCCTGGCAGGCGCAGGAGCGTCAGGTCCGGATCGTCGTCGAACGCTACGAACTGACCGTCCGGATCTTTCCATCTCATCTGAAGGATCCGTCCATCGCCGTCCACGTCCGAGGGGTACAGCGCGTTGCGCCGTTTCTCCGCCGATTCGCGGCTGCGGATCTGGCGGCGCCTGACCAGACACTCCTCAGCCCCATCCACGCTGACCCTCGGCGCAATGTAGAAGACGACCCTGTCCAGCAGGCGGCTTATCTTTGCATCCCGCCCGGCCCCGGAAAGCAGCCGGTACGCCAGATAGAGCGCCGCGGCCGAACCGGACACCTCGGGCGCGTGGATGTTTCCATGGACCAGATACCCGGGCTTATCCTCCGCCCTCCCGGCGGCAAAACGGGTTATCTCCAGCATGGGAATCTTCCTGCCAGCCGGGCTGACGCCGATCGAAAGCAGCCGGGCATACCCGGGCTTCCACCGGACCAGCGCCTTCGCTGCGCGCATCAGTTCGCCGTAGCGGAGAAATTTCGTGAAATCCAGTCGAGGCCTCATTCTGTGCCCTCCCACTCGATGCCATCCTGTCTCTTATACACATCT
>JAOACM010000545.1 GCA_026417845.1 Planctomycetota bacterium
CGGCGCATATCGCGTCCGCCGGTTCTGGAGGTCCGTCAAGGTAATTGTTTGCCGCGCTCAGATGGGGGCTGCTATTTGTTGCGATGCGCCTGAACGGGATAACTATGGGCTCCTGCAAACGGGTTCGCCTTCCCTGCTGCGCCCCAACATATGGGCACGTCAAACAATTTCCCCCATCATGCGCGCGGCTGGTCAACCCCGGACCGGCCCGCCGCCTCCCTCCCCGCCCTCACCAGCCCGCGCGACGCCCTCCCCTTCAGCTCCGGCACCCTCCTTCGCTCCAGCCGCCGCCTCCGATCCCTCCCCGCCTCCTCCCCCGCCTGATTCCGCACCGGCTGCCTCCGGACCACCCCCCCTGGCTCTTCCTTCCTTTGCGCCGCCATCCTTTGATCTCCTGTATTCGGAGTTCAACACGTCTATTACGCGTTTGGTAATATCCAGCTTCTGGGCATGGTAAAGCACACTGTTGCTGCGGAACCGCCGGACTAATTCCTCAGCCGTCCTTGCCTGCTCGACCTCGGTATCTTCGTACTCCATCGCCTTCACAACCAGGTCCAGATCCATCTCCTCAGCCGCCTTCGATATGGCATTGCGTATGTCGTTAAGCACATGCCGCATTTCGGCCGTCTTCTGATCTTCGACCTCATCCGCCAGTCTCTTGTAATCCCTTTTCAGGAGAAACCGTTCGCGCTCGAACCTCTGCAGCTCCTCGAAGAATTCCGGATCGTCTTTTCCGCGGGTGTCCAGCTTGAGCCTGCTCTCCCAGTCCTTCAGGCGCTTCTCCCTGTCCACCAGCGCCTTTTCCTTCTCGCCATATATCTTCTGCATCCGGTCAGATACATCCTTGACCCTGGCATATGCCTGGAAGACGCGCGAGACATCAACCACGCCGATCCTCGGTCCGCCGGCGCCGGCCCTCGCCGGTTCTCCGGATTCCGCCGGCCTCTGTACCGCCGCGCAACAGCAGAATGCGGCCGCGGCCGCTACCCAAATGCGCGCTGTCACGTTCTTTCGCCGTTTTTCCCCTGCCATCGCCCTCTCCTCCTTTCGCATCCGGTTCCGGCGACTTCCATGCAGCATCCGGGTCCCATCTCCGGCACAACTCGCGCCAGACACGGAAATCGGGCGTCGTTGCAAAGAGTCTACCCAGCCCCCCGACGCTCAGGGTCCCTGCAGCGACATGTCCGACCGTCCGGAGGTTTTCGGATAAGAGCCTGTCCGGAAACTTTGCGCCCGGAAGTCGGGATCGCTCACCTGTAAGCTCCGCGCCGGCGGTTTCCAGCCAGGTTCCAAGTCCGGGGGACCGCCACCCCGGAGCGGCATCTACGTAGGCATCGCCGGTGGCGGCTCGGCGGGCCGCTCGCTGAAGTACCGCTCGAGGCTTACTATCATCGTCTCGAGCCTGGCCAGCGCCTTCGGGGTATTGTCGTCGAGCATCGCCGTCAGAGCGTTGACCGGTCCCATCAGCTTTTCGGTTTCCTGGTCCAGCAGGCGCGACCACCTGCGGGCCGCCTCCAGCTTCGCCTCGGCCTCCGCCTTCCTCTGCTCCGCCTTCCTGAGCGCCTTCTCCTCTTCCACGTAGCTTGGCTTCCGTTCGTGCGGTCCTCCAAATCGCGCGGCGATATAGGCCGACCTGGCCTGGAGCAACTTTTCCTCCCGCTTCTTCAGCTCCTCCTTCCAGTACCTCATCCTGTCGTTGCGTATCCACTCGATGACGCGATTCACGTCGGCCCTTATCCCGTAGACCGCCTGCCGGCAGCTTTTATCGAAGGCTATGAACCGGTTCCTGAACTCCTTCAGGACGTCCGGCGTATCTATCCTTGCCGATCCTTGCGACATTTCCGGCCTTCTCCCGCCCGGCAGTTTTTTGCCGCGTTCAGGTTGCGGCCGCCGTTTGTAATGGCGAGTCCGAACGCGGGATAGCAACGACGCCACAATAGCGGATACGCTCAGGCGCTGCGCCCACAATCGGCCGCGGTAAACAGTTGCCTCCTTCCTGATCGCTGCCGGCTTTGTGGCGTTTCCTTACTCAGGGCCTTCCGCGAAAGCTTCTGCCCCTTACCGGAGCCCGCGAAGGGTTTACATCTCCCTTCCTGCGATAAGACAGGCCTCTTCCCGTTCCGCTCCTCCACATGCTCCGCAGGAAGGAATTATGCGGAGCCACTCAATTGCGCCGCCGCCCCAACCGCACCGGGCAATCCCTCGGCATTTCCGGCCGCCGGCCGCACCGGCGCCCGGCCAATCCGGGTCTTCCAGTGTACTCGCCCGGCGCGCGCTCTATCCGCGACCGTCCATCGCTTCCTCTCCGAGAGCTGCCCCTGCGGACCAACGGCGCAACCGGCTCCCCCGCGCCAATGGCACCTCGGAGGTGCTCCTTACCCCTGATCTAGGTATTCCTGTATCCTTTGCGCCTTGCGGAGCAGGAAGGGGATGTGTCTGTCGGAGGCCTCGACGAACTTGGCCAGCGACCGCATCATCGCCTCGAACACCTCGGCGAACTTCGCATGCTCCTCGTCCTGCCACGTCTCCCCGAGCTTCAGGAAACGGCGCTGGATGGCAGACAACTGCGACTGGAGGTCCGTGTTGAACCGTTTTAGATCGAAGGCGAACCTCCGCAGTTCTTCCGGATCGGCTATGGCCTTCGGCATGGGATCATCGTTCTCCTTCGAAGCCCGGTCGGCGCCGGGATTGGGGGCCCCTCTTCAGCTCCTGCCCTCGATGCAAGTTTACCGCCTCCGGTTCCTGCCTCCAAGCGGGAGATGCGCTTTCTGGGGTGCATGGCCGTAGCTGCAAAGTCGGATACGGGCTTCCAGTAGCGCTTCAAGGCTGTCTCTTATACACATCTCCGAG
>JAOACM010000546.1:0-283 GCA_026417845.1 Planctomycetota bacterium
CGGAAAGACCGGCTTTGGAGTACAGGTCTGATTTCGACATTGGCGCCTTCAGCCGTCCATCAATACCGTCGAGGATGCGCTTCAGGAAGGCGAGATCGTCCGAAACGACCAGCCACCCTTCGTGGAAGCTCAGACAGGGACCGTCCGCCTTCTCCGTCCTGAAGATCTCCGCGCCCTCGTAGGTCTCATTGACGATGGCGGTCGTGCCGCTCCACCTGACCGCCATCCTGGCCAGGTACTTTACGCCCGGATCGGCGTTAAGGGCGGCGACGGCGGCCAGCGG
>JAOACM010000546.1:293-2842 GCA_026417845.1 Planctomycetota bacterium
GCCTTCCCTTCCGCCCGGCCCCATCGCGACGGCCACCGGGCCGGGGAACATGGCGCGCAGCTCGGCGATCGGCAGCCTCTCCGACGGCGCCATCTGTTCGATCAACTCTCCGAATCTGACCAGCGGTTCGCCGACAAACGCCCGGATTTCCGGTTCGGCCCATATCCTGGCCGGCGGCGTCGCGGAAAACGACCCGGCCACGTCCGACCACCTCCCGAAGGCCGCCGCGAAGACGGCATCGCCAGGCAGAATATCGGCAATCGAACGCCGCCTGCCGCCCTCGCGGAAGACCGGTTCCGCCGCCGGTTTTTCGCCTCCGGGCGCGGGCTGGACAGCATCCTCCCCCCATGCGCCGCGGCACGACGCCGGCACTGCCGCTGCCGACGCCGCCAGCAGAATGGCAATCGCCGTCGCACTCATGCCCGAACGCTCAGCGATAAGACGCAAAAGGCCCCGTAGCATTGCGCAGTCCTCCAGGTGCCTGTCCGAAAACCTCCGGCGGAGAGCCTATACGCTCAGTGATCCCCACTGCCCGGCGGAGGAGTTTCAGACAGGCTATTATCCGCTCCAAGCCCCGGCTTCAATTATACCATGTCGCAATGCCTAAGGACGGCCCGGAGTACGGAAGTGAACGGGAAGCCAGGATTATCTGCGGCAACCGGGATCTGGAACGCAGGAGGGAACCGGCCAGGTGCCCGTCCCGCCGCTATCGGCTCAGTCGAGCGCCACTTCCGGCTTCCAGGACTTCCCGACGCCCCCGCGCGATACGGCAATCTTCGTGAAGACCGCATGGAACATCCGCTCGTTCATCACGCCGCCCTTTGCGTCGAGCGGCCTTCTGGCCGCGAGGGGCCTTGGCGCTATGCATGCGGCCAGGTCCGGCAGGTCGAACGCCCGAAGGACTCCGAAGGCCGCCGACCGGAACGACAGCAGGCGCCTCAGGTAGAGCGGTTCGGAAACCAGCAGCTTCCATGACGGCGCGAAATCCTCCAGCACCACCCCCGCGAAACCGTCCTCGAGCGCCGCCGCCAGGTATGCCCATACGGCCCCGTCGCCGACGCCGCGGACCGTAATCCGCCCGGCGTCCGGGCGCGAGGCGAGGTAATCGTAGCCGCGCAGGACATCGAAAACGCGCATGCCGAGGGTTGAGGCGCCGAGCTTCATCGCGTTGCATCCCAGTACCCACTCGGTCGCCTCGCCGAACTTGGCCGCCTCGCGCGTGATGGGCCTCGACGCCACGGCGCCGACGCCGCGGACATCGAACACGAAGATGTTCCTGCCCGATTCGAGAATGCGTTCGATGTCTCCCCGCCGCTCCGGTATCTCGTCGGTCCCGCGCGGGAACAGGATCATTTCGGTAGTCCGGGCTGCGCCAGCCCGCGGCCGGACGAACACGCCGGTGACCGCGATGTCGGGCTCGCTGAAGAAGAATACCTTCTGCGTGCCGTATCCGTCCACGAACGTGTCGGTTATCACGCGGGGGTATATCTTCTCCTCTCTCTTCTCTGGAATGGCGAGCGTTTCGCGAACGATGTCACGGAGCCTGCGCCGCCGCTCCTCCGGCCCCATCGCCTTCGGGAGCCTGGCGGCGGCCGACGGCCCGCGCGCGGCCATCTCCCGCAGCAGGAGCGAGTGTACCGTCGGCGCCTCCGGCATCGCCATCCGCACCTGTCCCTCAGGCGTCACGTTCAGCTCCGCCGGCGGAAGCGTTGAAGGGGTCCCGGTCCGGAAGGATGCGTCCCGCCCCTGCAAATGGACGCGGAAGAAGTTGACGGCAGCCTGCCGCAGGACGGCGGAATATTCGTGCGGATGTTCTCCGACGGCTGCGTCCACGTTCTCCGGCTTCCCGTACAGCGCGTAGGCGCGCCTGGCCCACCCTAGCGTCCTCATCGTCCCCTCGATGGGGAAGAAATCGTAGGCTGCGCAGAGTATCAGAACGGGTTTTGGGGCCATCGCCGTTATGTAATCGTCGTGGTCAGGACCTTCGGCGAACGAACGCGCCAGGTTCTGCTCTCCGTCCTGCCCCTGGCCCGTCTTAAGGTAGCTCTCGTAATCCATCACGAAGGTGCCCGGCGCGGCGGCTGCGAAGCGGTCCTCGCACATCATCAGGAAACATGACTGGGTCCCGCCACCCGAGTTGCCTGTCAGGCCGATCCTCGAAGGGTCCACTTCCGGCCGCGAACAGAGATAGTCCAGTCCGCGGATCGCATCCCACACGAACTGCCGGGCGATGGACATCCCCGCGGCGTAGTACTGCATCCCCGCGTAGGAATGCTCAGTCGTACCCCAGGTCACCCATTGCCGGCCGGTCTCCGGGTCCGCATACTGCATGCGCTCACCCTGGCCGGGCGGGTCCACGGCTAGCACAACGAGGCCGTTGGCCGCCAGATCCGCGCAGACGGCCTGGTAGACCGGATAGGCCTTGGCCTCCATGGCGTGCCCGCATACGAACAGCACCGCGGCGCAGCGACCGCGACGTTTCTTCGGCAGATACAGCAGTGAGGTGACCGGGAAGCCGGGAACGCTGAAGTAGAGCGTCTTCTCTATCG
>JAOACM010000547.1 GCA_026417845.1 Planctomycetota bacterium
GGATTAAGCTGAATGTTGAGGAAACCTTGGCCGCCGCAGGAAGTTCTGGACGGGTTCTGAGAGCCAGACTCTCGTGACGGCCAAGGCTTCCGCATGGTGCTCTGTCAGATACGGCCGTAGGTTTTCGGACAGGCTTGAAGCCCGTTTGGGAATTGCGCGGATGATGGAAGCCGGCCATCTGAGAGGAACGGCGGAACCGGCGGTCTGGTAAAGGGAGGGAAGAAAATGGCGCGACTGAGACTCGCGGCGATGCCGATCGCGGCATTTGCGATCCTGCTGGCGGCAACATCATGCGGGCAGGGCGACAGGCGCGGAGCCAAAGGCAGGACCGTCACCATCAAAGGGTCGGATACGATGGTGATACTCGGTCAGCGCTGGGCCGAGAACTATATGCGGAAAAATCCAGGGGCAGTCATCCAAGTGACAGGCGGCGGATCGGGCGTTGGTATCGCGGCCCTCATAAATGGCGGTACGGACATCTGCGCGGCATCCAGACCGATGAAAGACAAAGAGAAGGAGCAGGCGAAGGCGCGGCATGGCAGGGAGGCGGTCGAAACCGCGGTGGCGCTTGACGGCATAGCCGTATTCCTGAACGAGGCTAACCCTGTTGACGAGCTGTCGCTGGAGCAGATCGAGGCCATCTACACCGGCGGGATAACGGATTGGAAGGATGTGGGGGGACCGGCAGGCAGAATCGTCTGCTATGGGCGCGAGAATAATTCGGGTACGTACATGTACTTCAAAGAGCACGTGCTCAGGAACAGGGATTTCGCCTCTGATGTGCAGACGCTGCCGGGAACCGCGGCGGTCATAAACGCCGTGCTCAAGGACAAATCGGCGATCGGGTACGGCGGGATCGGTTACGCCAAGGGGGTGAAGGCCATAAGGGTCGCAAGCAAGGCCGGCGAGAAAGGCGTGACGCCGGATATGGAGCACGTCGTGGCCGGGACGTACCCGATATCCAGGAAACTCTTCTTCTACACGATAGGGGAGCCGATCAGGGAAGCAAAGGCGTTCATCGAGTGGGTGTTGAGCGAGGAAGGACAGAACATCTGCGAGCAGGTTGGGTACTACCCGGTGAGGAAGCGGAACTGAGCGCGGCGTTTCCGCAAAGCCGGATGCCTCCGTCCGAACCGGGGCGGGATGGCGGCCGGTGCTGAGACGGCCGGCGGATCGCGGGAGTGGGGAGGGCGGGGCCAGGATATGAGCGTCGAACCGGCTGGGAATTCGCCGCTTGTACGGAGGATCGGGCGGCATAACATAGGGGACCGGTTGGCAGAGCTTGCCATACGCGCCTGCGCCTACGCGGCAATAGTCGCTCTGATACTGATATTCGTCTTCATAGGCAAGGAATCGCTCCCGATACTCACGTCGGAAGATGTCCGGCGCGAGGCGGATATCGGCAGACTCTTCCTGCCCCGTCCCGGCCCGCCGGAAGGAGAGCGATACGTCTGGCAGCCGGTATCGGAACAGCCCAAGTACTCGCTGATACCCCTTCTCGTCGGGACGCTCAAGGCTACCATAATAGCCGTCGCGACAGCCATCCCGCTGGCCGTCGGAGCCGCGCTTTTCACGTCCGAGTTCGCCCCGCCGCGGCTCAGGGAGATCGTGAAGCCGGCCATAGAAATACTGGCAGGCATCCCCAGCGTGGTGGTGGGATTCTTCTGCCTGATGATAATGGCCGACTGGCTCCAGTGGCTTTTTGGCTGGACGCTCCGTCTCAACGCCGTGACGGCCGGGATCGGACTGAGCCTCGCGGTTATACCGATAGTGTTCACGGTGACCGAGGACGCCCTGACGAGCGTTCCGAAGACATATCGCGACGGTTCGCTCGCGATGGGAGCCTCGACCTGGCAGACGGCCTGGCGGGTGGTCCTCCCGGCCGCGTCGCCCGGCGTATTGGCAGCCTGCGTTCTCGGCTTCGGCAGGGCCGTGGGCGAGACGATGATCGTGCTCATGTCTTCCGGGAACGCGGCGGTGCTGTCGCTGTCTCCCACCGATTCGATAAGGACCTTTTCCGCGACGATAGCAGCCGAGCTGGGCGAGGTGGTGGTCGGGAGCGCACACTATCACGTCCTGTTCTTCATCGGGGCGTTCCTCTTCGTGGCAACCTTCCTGACTAACCTCGGCGGGCAATGGTTTGTGGGGAGGCTGCAGAGGAAACTGAGGGGCGAGCTGTGAGTATGGGCGGAGGCGTGACGGCCGGTTTGACGGCGGCTGACGCAGGACGCGAACCCGGCCGGATCGGCGGATTGACTTTTCAGGCGCTTACGGGGCTGGCCTGCCTGCTTATCGTGGCGATGGTGGCCACGATCCTGTCGAATATCGCCATTAATGGCGCCGGCAGGATAAGTCTGGATTTCCTCCTGAGGGCGCCGGAAGCGGGGATGCGCGAGGGCGGGATATTCCCGGCCATAGTCGGCACCTTCGCCCTGGTGCTGATGATGACCATCGCGGTCATACCTCTTGGCGTGGCCACGGCGGTGTACATGCATGAGTACGCGCCGCCCGATTCGCGGGCGCTCAAATTCGTCCGCCTCGCCATCCAGAACCTGGCTGGAGTTCCGGCCATAGTTTTCGGTCTTTTCGGGTTGGGTTTCTTTGTGGAGTTTGTCGGACGCGGCATAGACAGAGTCGCTTTCGGCGGCGAACTCAACTACGGTCAGCCCGCGATAATCTGGGCGGCACTGACTATGGCGCTGCTTACGCTCCCTACGGTCGTCGTGGCCTCCGAGGAAGCGCTCAGGGCCATACCTCAGAGCTACCGGGAGGCGGCCTTCGCTGCCGGGGCGACGCGGTGGCAGGTCGTGCGGAAGATAGTGCTGCCGCAGGCCGTCGG
>JAOACM010000548.1:0-2515 GCA_026417845.1 Planctomycetota bacterium
CATATATACCCGGCGCCCCCGTACCTCACACATGGGGGGCGGCAAACAATTACGGGGCGTGACGGTAACGGCCAGCCTGCCGGAGGGACGGGCCTTCGAAGCTTCCTTCGGCCTGTCGGGATCCGCTGCGGGAGGGCCGAAGCGCTCCGCCCCCGCAGCGCCGCCCCGGGTTTTGCCTCTTTCCCGGCGCCCGGCCAGGAAGACGATCCGCCCGGAGGCGCGCGACGGCATATGCCATCCGTGCCCGATCGAGGGAGCCGCGAGCCCCTGCCGCGTCGCCGGGACGGATCTGAGGGAAGGCTGATGAGCGCATCCGCCGGCGGCAGACTCTATCCGGTTTTCCTGCGTATCGAAGGCTGGCGCATACTTGTCGTAGGCGGGGGGAAAGTGGCCCGCAGGAAGGCGGCAGCCGCCGTGGCCGCCGGCGCGCTCGTAACGGTGGTCGCCCCGCGGGTATCGAAGGGCATCGAAGGTCTGGGGTGCCGCATCGTAAGGAGGCGGTTCCGACCTTCCGACCTGCGCGGCGCGAAGATGGTATTTGCGGCCACCGACGATCGCAAGGTCAACCGCCGCGTAGGCGAGCTGGCCTCGAAGCGCGGCATACTGTGCAACGTCGCGGACGGATCGCATCCCGGCGACCTCATCGTTCCGGCCTCCTTCGGCCGCGGCGGTCTGCGCGTCGCCTTTTCGACCGGCGGAAACTGTCCCGTCCTGGCGCGGATGGCCCGTCGCAGACTGGAGGCTGCTGTCGGGCGATGGTACGCCGCGGCGGCCCCGGCCCTCGCCGTCCTTCGCCGCAGGCTGGCTTCCGCCGGGTTGCCGGAGAGGATGCGAGTGGCGGTGCTCAGGCGCGCCGCGGCTGAGATGCTGGACCTCCCTGAAGGCGCCGCGCCGCGCCGGGCTGCCGGAATCGTACGCCGCGCCCTTGAGAGCCTGCCGGGAACCTTCCGTCGGGGAGGTCAGGACCGCAAAGCCGCAGGCTTTATACCGGCAGGTTTCCGGACAGGTTCCAGGGGAGCGATCGCGCACGCCGGGACATGTAAGCGGCAGACCGGGGAGCGGCGGAAGCCCCGCCGATAAGGATGTCGCCGATTCGGAAGCTGCGCCCCGTCCCGGCCCGGCCGGCGTGTATGATTCCCGTCCGCGGGGCCGCTGCGCGGGGCGTCGGAGGGATAAGGGCGCCGTCCGGTGGGGCAGGCGGAGGCTGTAGGGAGTAATTGCCTGCCGCTCTCAGGCAGCGGCTGCTGCTGGCGGCACGCACGAACCGGGGCGATAACAGGGTGCCGCGAACGGATGCGTTCCATCCGCTGTATCCCCCGATGCAGGGGGCGGCAGACGATTACTGGAGGGAATCCGGATGCGCACGCTGATGCTGGCGGCGCTGGCGGCATATGTTTCGGGCGCGGCGGTCGCCTTCGCGTCCATCTGCTTCGATCGTCTGCGATCCCGCTTCGCGGCGCCGCTCTTCGCCTGCATCGGCCTCGCCTTCCAGACCGCCGCAATAGGGGCGCACTGCGCGTCGGTGAAGACCCACTTTTTCAACAGTCCGTTCGAGACGGTGATGTTGCTGTCCTGGTCGGTGGCCTTTGCCTACGTTCCGCTGGCCGTATCTTCCCGGTCGGCGGCGCTCGGACTGGCGGCCCTTCCCGCGGCGGCCGGCCTTCTCGCGGCCGCCTTTTTCCTGCCGGCGGAGGGCGCGCCGCTGGACGGGGCGTTTCAGAGAAACGCGATCTTCGCCGCGCACATAATATCGGGATTCGCCGGCTACGGCCTTTTCACGGTCGCCTGCATGCTCGCGGTGCTCTATATCGAACAGGAGAGGCGTCTGAAGCGCAAGCTCTTCGGTGCGCTCTTCAGAATAATGCCCAGCCTCGAAGAGACGGACAGGCTCGGCGGTCGCGCCGCCGTCGCGGGGCTGGCGGCGTTTTCCGTTTCGCTGGCGTGCGGGGCTTACCTGGCGTGGAAGACCTCCGCGCTGGGCAGCGCGTGGCTTTTCAAACCGAAGATAGCGGCCGCCGTCGCGACATGGGTCGTGTTCGCCGCCGCGATCGTGCTCCGGATCCTGCGCGGACGCGGGGGGCGGACGGCGGCGTGGATCGTGATCGCCGGCCTGGCGCTTGTCCTCCTGACGCTCCTGATCTCCCATCCGGCGGCGGAGGAGAGGATCGGCAATGAAGTTCGGGGTCGTCGGATTGTCGCATAAAACGGCGCCGATCGCTCTGCGCGAGAAGGTCGCCTTTCGCGCGGAAGAGCTTCCATCCGCGCTTCCCGCGCTCCGCTCCGGGGCCGGACTTTCCGAATGCCTGATACTGAGCACGTGCAACCGCGTCGAGATATACGCCGTCCCGTCCGCCGGTTCGGACTTCCCCGCCCCGGTCATCGGGTGGCTGGCCGGGCTGCGGCGGCCGCACGGTCACGGTGGTCTCGCCGCCGCTGAGGATCACACAGGGTTTGGCAAAAGGCTGGCCATGCTGCGCCACGGCCCGCGCCAGCGCGGCGTGCACCTTGCCCACTT
>JAOACM010000548.1:2525-2836 GCA_026417845.1 Planctomycetota bacterium
GGGCTTGCCGCCGCTGCCTACGCGATGGAGGACGAGGAGGCGGTGGCGCACGCCGTCGAGGTGGCGATATCGCTCGATTCGATGGTCGTGGGCGAGGCGGAGATACTGGGGCAGATGAAGGACGCCTACCGCGCCGCGCGCGAGGCGGGGACGGCCGGGCCCGCGATATCGCGGGTGATGGAACGGACGTTCCAGGCGGCCAAGGAGGTGCGCTCCGGGACGGGCATATGCAGGGGGAACGTGTCCGTCGCGTCGGCGGCCGTAACCCTGGCGTCGAAGGTGTTCGATGGGTTGAAGGGCCGGAGCGTGCT
>JAOACM010000549.1 GCA_026417845.1 Planctomycetota bacterium
AGATGTGTATAAGAGACAGATCTATGCCCCATTCGGCATCCACATCGAAGTCTGTGACTTTGGCCTTGCGTTCCAGCCATGTCTTTATGGCGATCTCGGGAGCCAGGTTTTTCTCTTTAAAAACCTCGAACCTCCAGAACTCGGAATTCCACAACAATGGTTTCGAATAACCGGTCAATATCCAGACCTTTTCTATCCCGATATGCTCAAAAAGCTTCATGAGGAAGTCCGAATCCGGCATCCACTTGCGTTTTCTCTCCGGGATGATGTGAACGGACGTATACATCGCGCCTTGCCTCCTCTACCTCCCTTCCTCCTCCTCCGCCCACTTGATCATGATGGCATACATCTGGCCCAACTGAATAAGTTCAACCCCATGGGGCACGAAATTCCTGAGATAGTTGATCATAAGATATGATGCTTCCTGCACGGCATGCATCCGCTGCAGACGATCCTTTTCCGCCTTGATTCGATCCATCGCCTCTTCAAGTTCGTGCCATTCATCCTCGTACTCGTCATGGTGGATGACCGCCCATGCGCTCGCCGCCAGCCCTATCAGCGACAGCGCTTGGACCGCGCGCTTGTACCGCACGGACGGAACGTATCCCGTCGGACGGTAAACCTTCTTGCTCCGCGCCAGGCGAACGGGATTTTCTCCGGAAATTTCCCTGAGGCGATCTAACTGTCTTCGGTCTACCCTTCCCTCTATGCTGGTTTTTATTTCATATATCTCAATTTTATCGGGATGAAGGACATCGCCCACTTTGGGCCTGTACTTATCTCTCAAAGCGATCGCATCCACTTGCGTATAAGTTTTCGCAGATGCGTCCTCCGGCGGACTGCCAATGGACAATATTTTCTTCGTCTCGCGATCTATATATACATTTGTCATCCATTCCTTCTTGTCTCTCAATCGCGCTGCAACTCTCCGGTGCACTTCCTTCCCGAACGCCCCCGGATCTCTCGGATTGTCCGGCGCCCAACCTTCCTTTTCCATCGCGTTTACCACATCGTCTATCGCTGCCGCCATCGTCTGCTCGGTCGCGCTCGGCTTGGACGGATCCGTAGCGGGTCTGTGGCCGTTCGGATTGTAGGTCACATTCGCGCTGCCATAGGCAAGTTCCGCCACCATCCCATCCCCAACCATCTCGGCAGGGCTGGTTCGAAATACCACCGGCCCGGGGGACGAATACCACCATTTGATATAGTCATACTGAACATGTCCGCGAGTGTCAGATCCTGTATCCCCCCAGCATATCCGTGCCGGGCCAACGGCGTTCCTGCCGCCTACTGTCAGACTCCAGTCGTTACGGTCCGGATCTATTGTCAGCCTGATATTTCCTCCGCCGGAATTCTCAATGCGAAGAACATGGAAAAACCCGTCCAAAATATCACCTTTGGCGCCTATCTCCCCCGGTAAAGCCACCTCGCTCCGGATCCTTCTATCGTAGCTTACTACGGCCTTCGGCTTGATCCCTATCTCCCATTCGTTCACGCTATCTCCGAAGACAACCTTGAAGGCGCCGTCTTTCCCCTGTTCATCCCAACCAAGAATTCTGAAGCGGACTTCCAAAACCGATGTCGAAGTCCATTGCCAGTGCGCGGAGTCGGCCAGAGTGACCGAGTATTTGAACTCGCCTCCGCTCGAATCCATATCCAAGATGCCGTCCCGCGCCTCGACCACCGGGCACCCCTGTTTCGAGATCTCCCATCGGGCCGGATCAGCAGCCGCGTCATCCGGCGGCGATAACCCGTTGTATCCCCGCTTGAAAATCGAATCGAAACTGATAGCAAATTCCTTATTCCTATCGAGCAAATGCCTTTCTTCCGGTCCGATACAGGCCGCCGATCTTTCGGTCTCGTGAAATCTGCCTGCCCACCTTAACGGAACGGCTTGTCCGTCGAGATATAAGGTTCGCAAGTGTCGCCTCGGGTCTCGTACCCTGACGCTGTACTTTTGAAACGCCCCTGGCGCGGCTCCGTTGCCGCTGTACGCGGATGAATCCGGGAATCCCATCTTGACGAATCTGTCAGTTTCAAACATGCCGCACACCGGATCGTGGGCCAATATCTCAAGCTTGGCCGCCGTAACTCTGACCGCCGCTTCGCACAAAACTACAGACGTCCCATCCAGCTTCATACGAACCCGAATCGGCAAATCCGCCGTCTTCTCGCTTTCCCTGACCGCCTCGACATACAAAACTACAGGACCGGTACCGGCACCTAATTCGGCTGGCGAATATTCGCCGGGGGCCACATAATCGCCGCCATCCCAAACAGGAGCTTTGTTTCTGGAATCGCTGCCGTCTTTCTTCCACAAACGCAATCTGCCGCCCGGCAAAGCGAATGGTTCATCAAAACCTGGTTCCATTGCGGCCGGGTCTGAAGCATCGTACTCAACCACGATCTTGGATTCGTTGATTCTGGCCCATCCATTGATTTCCAAAACCAAAGGCGCAAATTTCGATCCGGGCGAGGAGTCGTCTTTAGCAGTGACATCGAAGGCATTAAACCCATCTGCGTAATCGGGAAAGCCATCCTTATCGCTGTCTCCATTTCCCACGATGATAACCTTGCCAGGGCGCGCATCATCGTTTTCCACGTCCTCCACGTCTTCCTCTGCAGACGTACGCGACGGCAAATCGTAACCGTTGTTATTGTCGCTGTCTACATCTAGGTCGAATATCATAATGAGCGTCTGCTGGGGGAGGAATAACCTCCCGCCTTCGGCGAGGGATACTTCGACATCGCGCAGGCCGGCCTCCGCGTCCGCCGCGATTTCCACCTCCGCCTCTATCGTCTGGCAGACGGTGGATTCGAAGACGTTGTCGTG
>JAOACM010000550.1 GCA_026417845.1 Planctomycetota bacterium
CCGTAGCGCGCTGAGTTCACATGGCGAAGCGGCGGACCGGGGAGGACGTCCCCGCCGCCGACTCCCCCGGGAGACCCGGAAGCAGGCCGGCTCCCTTACATCGCAGGCCATTTCAGCCGGAGTATTCCGCCGCGCTCCAAGCGCACCGCCGTCGGGAAGGATATTTCCATCCCTCCCTCCGCCGAAGGTTTCGCGGCGCACTCGACTGGTTTCCCGTTTGCGGATGCGGCCGCCTTCCGACCAGCCACCCCTTTGTCGTCCCCATTCTCAAGAGCCAAGGCCGTTCCCAGATGAACGGAACGGACTTCCAGATGTCCCCACAACAGCCGGATGTCGGCCTCGATGATCCCGCCACGGACTTTTTTCGCCGGCCGAATCCTCTGATGGAACGTACCCCAGCCGGTCCCTGCTGTGAATGCGCATCGGAAGTTTTCGGCGTTTAACGCCGGAGCGAAGGCGATCGCCTTTTCCACGCCTGAGTACCGGAATCCGCACAGTGCCAGGTAGACTGACCAGCTCGACATGGCGCGCGCATAGTGGTGTCCGCATTCCAGCTCATTCCACGGGTTGCGTCGCGTCCCGTCATAACGATCCCTGGCCGCCTTGACGATCGTCAGCCCTTCCTCGATCAGCCCTTCGTAGATGAGATGCGCCGCGACCTGGTATTCGATCCCGGTCCAGACCTCGTCGCAATAAGGGAACGGCAGGGCCGAGCGGGTCCCCTGCGGCCATGTGCATATGAGCAACCCCGCCTCATCGTTCAGGGCATATATGCGCTGGACATTGGCAACCTCGTCGATCCTGCGGCGGAAGTTGTAACGGAATATGTTCCGTAGGGCCGTCCGGGTACGCTCTGCATCCGCGATCCGGCCTATGCCGGCCACGCGGCAGGCCCACTGGCCGAGGAGCTGATCGGCAAGGCATCCCGTGCCGTGCTGGTATTTGACTTCAAAATCCACTCCCGGCTTCCCCTCTGGACCCGCGATGCGCGCGGAGTCGGAGTCGCTGCAGACTGACCTGTCGCGGATCGGACCGCGAAGATGCGCCGGTACTTCCAACCCGTCCAGTACCCCGACCTTCTGAACGTAGTATTCTCCGTTCCACAGCTCCTTATCAATGAGCCTCCGGCCGGAGGCCGCCACGGCCCGGTACTCCTCCGCCTTGTCGGTTTCTCCAAGGTACCCGGCCATGCGCGCCGCAGCCTCCAGTGCACCGATGTACATCCAGCCCGTGAGAGGATTCGGCCCGTAGAACTCGACATCATACGTATTATGCTGGCAGCCTTCCATCAGGCCGTCCTTGTCCGGATCCCATCCATTCGGTTCCGTCCATGCGTATTCAAGGGCGCGCTTCACGGACGGCCATATTTCGCGCAGGAAGCCGTCGTCGCCGCTTATTTGCCAGTCGCGGAAGGCGCGTATTATGCAACCCATCTGCCCGTCAGCGCAGGCGTGGAATCTGGTGTGTCTGAGGCCGACTGGCATGGAGGTCCGGAAGGTCATATGTCCGGAGGCATCTGTCGAGCTCAGGAACTCGTTCCGCCTTATCGAACGCTCCAGTCCCGGAAACAGAAACGCGAGGGCCTGTTCGTAGTTCCACACGTGCGTGCATGTGCCGTGGCAGCAGCCGGACTCGTCGCGGCAGCCCTCCCATCCGTAGAAGCTGCCGTCAGCCAGCCTGACGCAGGTGGGCGTCCTTATTATGGACGCCTGGCTTCCGGCGGCATCCAGCGCGACGGCCGGCAGTGTGCTCGAGTAAAAAGCCTCGTGCCAGCCCCTGGTCTCTGCAGTCAATCGTTCCCGTTCCGCCTCAAACCGCGCTGCGGCGTCCCATGCGTCACGGAACATGCTCCCAACGTATGTCCGCACTACGACGTTGTCGCTCCAGGACTTCATGTGTGGGACATGCCAAGATATTACCACCGGCAGTACGATGGACTCGCCCGGACCGAGCCTGGTGTGCAGACAGAGGGCTCCGGCGCCGAAACCGGATCTGTCGGACGAGTCGAACAGAGCATCCGCCGATTCAACTTCCCCGCCGGTCCCTGCCGGTGCGCCGGAGGATCCGGCGGACACGTTCCGGCGGATCCTGCCATCGTCCGAAAAATCGTCCCACAGCATGTGAGCCGCGTCCCACCATCCTCCCTTGTAGAGGTTGGTCTGGATATCGGCATCCCTCCACGGTGTAGCCAGCGCCGCCGTCATGTAATTCGGGTCCGACTGAGGGAGTCTGGCCGGGGCAAAATACACCCCGTGAAGCAGAGTATCCGAGCGGTATCGGTTCGCCAGCTTGCCGACCTCGCTCTTTACCCCTATGTCCTTCTGTCCGACCGGATTGTGCATGGTCGCCAGCAGCGAAAGCCCGGCCGGCCGCCTTCCCCTGTTGGTAAATTGCCAGTTGAATACGGCCAGCGGATAGGAGCTGGTATCAGCGTCCAGAGGAACGAACGGAGTAAACGCCTCGAGCCGGACCTTAAGCGGAAATCCCCGGTCGAGGAAATCAATCCACGCGAACGGGTATTCCCCGCGGAAGATTGCCTCTTCCAGTCGCGGCAGCCCGCCAAGACATCTCCGGTCCAGCCCGTCATCGCCGGTAAATGGCGGAAACGGGCTCCGCTCCAGCACGCGGGCAACCGGATCTCCACCTTCCGATCGCGCCCATGCCGCGAAGAAGGTCATGGGCAGGACGAAGTCCTTCGACGGCCGGTTGTAGATTTCCCAGTCGCGCAGGTTGCCGCGTCCGCCAAGGGACACGTTACCCGTGCCGATGCCTCCGAGCGGGAAGGCGATCTCCTTCAACGCCTGCCCGGTAAAAGTGCGCTGTTCCG
>JAOACM010000551.1 GCA_026417845.1 Planctomycetota bacterium
AAGGAGTACAATACCATACTCTCCTGGTGTGACCAGATCCGCAGTCTGAAGGTCCGCACCAACGCCGACACGCCGCGCGACGCGCGGAAGGCGCGGGAGTTCGGGGCGGAGGGCATCGGGCTGTGCAGGACCGAGCACATGTTCTTCCGCGATTTCGAAAAGCCGGAGGATTCCATAAAGCGCCAGCTGGCCATCCAGGAGATGATAGTCAGCGACACCGTCGAGGCGCGCAAGGCCGCCCTCGACAAGCTGCTACCCTTCCAGAAGCGCGACTTCGCGGGCATATTCGAGGCGATGGACGGATATCCGGTGACCATCAGGCTGATTGACCCGCCGCTTCATGAATTCGTACCGAAGACCGACGCCGAGGTCGAGCGGCTCTCGAAAGCTACGGGCATACCGCCCGGGAAGATACGGCTCAGGAGCCAGCAGCTCCACGAGGCCAACCCGATGCTCGGTCACCGCGGATGCCGGCTCTGCATCACATATCCCGAGATACTCGACATGCAGGTGACGGCGATAATCGAGGCGGCCATAGAGTGCACGAAAAAGGGCGTAAAGGTCCTGCCGGAGATAATGATGCCGGTGGTGATGGACTACAAGGAGATGAGGATACTGGAGAAAAGGACGCGCGAGGTTGCCGACGCGCTCATAAAGAAGGCCGGCGTGAAGGTGGATTATCTGGTCGGGACGATGATCGAGCTGCCGCGCGCGGCCCTGCTGGCCGACAAGATGGCCGAACCGGCCGAGTTCTTCTCCTTCGGGACCAACGACCTGACCCAGACCACGCTCGGCATCAGCCGCGACGATTACGGTTCGTTCATAGGCGAGTACATAGATGAGAAGAAGGCTGGAATATTCAAGGAGGATCCATTCCAGTCGCTGGACCAGGAAGGTGTAGGGATGCTGGTAAAGTGGGCCGTGGAGAAGGGGCGCGCCGGCCGCGCCGCCTATGCCAGGGCGAATAAGCTCCCGAAGGGAAAGGCGTGGCTGAAGGTGGGCATCTGCGGCGAGCACGGCGGCGATCCGAAGAGCGTGATCTTCTGTCATGACGTCGGGATGGATTACGTCTCCTGTTCGCCCTTCCGCGTCCCGATAGCCAGACTCGCTGCCGCCCAGGCGGTCATCCTGGAAAAACGGGCCGGGAAGAAGGGCGCCGCGAAGAAGGCGGCCGGAAAATCCGCCGCGAAGAAAACGAAAAAGAGCAGGTAGCCGCGGCGTGCCGGAGAAAGAGCGCGGTTCCTCCCGGCCGGGCTGAGCTTCACTGACCGGCGCGAAGGACGGGGGATCGGGACGACCGATCCCCCGTTTCCGCTCCGGGGGCAGCGGGAGGGGTAGCGCGATGGGGCGGGCGGTCCTCGGTCTCAGCACGGTGGCTTCCCGCGAAGCGGAACTGCTGCCGGCGCTGGAGTGGGCTGCGAGGCTCGGCCTGGAAGGCGTCGAGTCGGACGCCGCCACGCCGAGGCGCTTCACGGTTCGCCCGGAACCGCGCGGGAGGCCCGCGCCGCCTTCGATTCGGCTGGGATTGCGGCCGCTGTCCATGCACGCGTGGCGGAGGCGGACGGACTGGAGGACGTGTGCCCCTTCGCCGCGGGATTCGGGGCCGGCCTGATCGTCGTCCACTGTCCGTACGATGCCATCGCGGCCGATCTGGAGACGCAGGCGTCCGTCCTTCGCCGGTGGCGCGCGTGGTGCCTGGAGCGAGGCGTTACGCTCACCGTGTAAAACTCCGCGCGCCAGCCGCTGCTCCCCTTCGTGGAACTGTTCCGGGCCGTCCCCGGCCTGGCGATGACCCTCGACGTCAGGCACGCCTGCAAGCCCGAAACCCTGGGGTTGACGCACGCCGATTGCCTGTGCGAACCCGCCCCCTGCATCGCCAACCTGCATGTCTGCGGCATAGACAGGTCCCGCAAGGAACTCGGCGACAGCACGCCACCGGGCCGCGACGCGGTCGTCTGGGAGGACCTCGCGCGCGACCTGGCGGCACTGGGTTATTCCGGTCCTGTAACCGTGGAGTTGGCTTATCCGAGCCATCTGGATACCGCGGACATCGAGCGGGCGTACGCAGGGATACGGCCTTCTATGCCCGGCGCCGAAGACCTCAGCCGGCGGCTTTCGGCCTGGGGCGTGGAATTCTTCAGGGAAAAATTCGCCGTCCTGCTGAAGGAAGGAGACTGCACAAAGTGATCCGCGGCGTCCGCCCAGACCTCAGACTTCGGGTTCGCCCAGAATCCGCAGGGCGTTCTTCCACAATATGAGCTTGAGGCCCTCGCGATCCAGCGTTGCTCCCTCGTACAGGAACTCCGGCGTCATACCTTCGCTCGCGAACACGATCCTGCCGGCCCCGCAGAACCTTACGGCGCGCTCGACCATTTCGATTGGCCTCACCGGGGGCAGCATCCGGCGGCACCAGTACCACAGGTGGGCGGTATCCATCCACACATTGTCGCAGGCTTCGCATATCGTCAGCGCTTCGAAGTGGTAGTTGCCGCCCATGTGGGCTATGACGATCTTCAGGCGGGGAAAGTCCCATGCCACTTGGCTCCAGCCCGAAGGGTCGGCGAAGTTCACGCAATGCGACCGGTATTTCACCGCGCCGGCGTGGGCCGTTATCGGCAGCCCAAGCCCCTGGATCGTCTCCCAGAGCGGATACATGCGCCTTTCGTGCGGCAGGAACCTGTCCGTCATCGGCTGGAATTTGACGCCGCGGAATCCCATGGCGGCGAAGCGGCGGACCTGGTCGCATGCCTTCGGTATATCGTCCAGGTCCAGGCGACAGTAGGGGATGAACTCTCCGCCGGACCTCGCGCAGTATTCGAG
>JAOACM010000552.1 GCA_026417845.1 Planctomycetota bacterium
CACCACGTACAGAGCATCGCCGGTCCCCGCCTCGATGACTCTGCGGTCTCCGCGTTCCTGGAGGGTTCCGGCGCGGCGCGGCGGCGTCCTGGCCGGCCTGTTGCCCTCGAGCAGATAGATGTCGGCGGCGACCCGCCCGGAAAGGTCCGTCGCCTCGACCACGATCTTCCTCGATCCCGTCGGCACAGCCTCGGGCCTGACCGCCCACACGGCTGCCGTGTATCCCCGCCGGACCCTGAGCGTATGCGATATCGGCTCCGCCTGGGCGCCGGTCTCCCTGGCCAGGGGAAAAACGTCCGCCTTTTCCGCGCATACCTTCGACGGATCGCGCCCCCCCAGGGGTCCCGCGGATGCGAACAGGAAGTGCGCCGCAAAACCGCGGTAGACGTCGGGAAGATCGGCGCCGGTCGCCTTGCGCAGCAGCGCCCCCAGAGGTCTGAAGACGGGATTACCCCCGCCGGAATAATCGGCCACCGCCTTGTGCAGACCGGGGAAGGACACCCCCAGGCCGACAAGGTATTCTATGAAATGCATCCTTTCCCGATCCATGTCCGGAGCGACGGAGTCCCCGGAAAGGGGCCGCGAGAGGAGGGCGGCGTCAGCCGCTTCTGTCTTCTCCTTCCCCCCCACCCGGCAGGCCGCGTACTCGGCTGTGGCCGCGAGCCACCACCTGAGTGCGGCGAATCTGGCGTCATCCATCCCCGAAGGCCCGTAATCGAGGCGCTGTATGGCCTCGAACAGCTCCCGGGCCGCCGCCCTCCGCAGCGCCTCGGCCGAAGTCGCGCCCGCCAAGTCAATCGTTATGCGGTCCGGCGTCTTCCCGCGCCACTCGACTCCCGTCGGCCGCGTCTCCACCCTTACCGCCAGAGGCCTGGGCGGCAGGTTGAAGCCTTCCTTCCCGTACGCGAACAGAGCATTTTCGATAAAATATCCCACATCCTGGATGCACTCCGGCACATCCCGCCTGTAGCCGGTCACGGTCTCGTCGGATTCCCTTCCCGCCTTGAGACTGGCGACAGGGAAACGGCCGCCGCCCTTCGATTTCCACGCGGCATCGTTCGTCCCACCTCCGCTTTCGACCGCCCGTCTGTCGTACAGGATGACCGATTCGGGCGTATGATACGCCGTCCATTTAGCCTTCCCGATACCGCCCGGCGCCGGCTCGGCGGTGAGGCATACAAGTTCGAACCTCCCAGGCCGGGAAACCGCCGTCCTGACGAGTCCGGCCGCTTCGTCCACCGATCCCCGCAGCCACGTCCAGCGGGACGATCCCCTCTCGAGGAAACGGATCATAAGCTGTTCGCGGACCGGCTGCGATCCGGAAAGGATCGCCGGATCGTACCTGATTTCTATCGCCACCGGGTCTTCGAACCCGGCAGCCTCCCCCATGGATACCTCGTACGATCCCAGAACCGCCAGCGGAAAGGTCCCTGACTCGCCCGCGCCGGGCGCCGGAACTTCCGACAGCTTCAGAGTAGCCTTCCCTTTCGCCGCCGTAGTGACCGCCCTTACGCGGTTCCCGATACTCGCCGTCGCCGGTTCCGCCGGTCGCTGGATCTCTCCGGGCGGCGGGGCATGGACGACGGCCTCGCCGTCTCCGCCTGTCCCGCGCGAAAAGACATACGCCGCGATCGCCGCGAGGGCCGCGACGGAAAAGGCCGCCGCCGCGAGCGCGGGGATGATCATCCGGTTCCCCACCTTCGCCGTTCCGGCTACCGCAGCCGGTCCCGGCGGGCGGGGCGCCGGCTTCTCGAGTCCCGCGCCCGCGGGACTCGCCACCCCGGTCCGCGGGGCGGGGGATGCCGCGACGCCCCCCGGAGGCGCGGCGGACGCCGGCCCCTCGCGCGCCACCCCGGCGGCCCTGACCGGAGCCGTGGAATCCGTGGCTCTGTCCTTCCCCGCACCCCGGACGCCAGGGGCCGTCGGAACCTCCGCACCGGACGGAACTCCCGATGGAGGCGTGACGTCGCCGGACTTTGCCGCCTTCGGCGCTTTTCTCTTCACCACCTCTATCCTGACCGCTGGCGGCGGTTCCCCGGGCGGCGGGACGGAAGCGCCGGACGGAGCGGCGGCTGGCGGGGGAGGCGGCGTCCCGGCCGGCTGGTCCCCGGGACCGGGCGCCGGACGGCCCGCGGCCGGCCCGGCAGCAGGCTGAGAAACCGGCCGGCCCGGATCCCTCGCGCCAGGCTCAGGCGAATGCTCCGGCCGGCCTGAGGTCCCGGAAGCCGCCGGCGCCGGCCTCGCCGGTGCGGACGCCTCCGGCGCCGGAACACCGGTCGAAACCGGCGGCGCGGCCGGCTGCGTCTTATGCCTGCCGCTCTTCCGGGTGGCGGCGTCAACGGCGGAGGTCACTACGGTGGTCCTCTTGTGGAATCCCTCCACGGGACGCCCGCATATCTCGCAGAATCGCGCCCCCTCGGGAAGCCGCTGCCCGCAGTTCTCGCAAAACTGTTTACGAGGCGTACTCATGCCTGTTCTCCGCCAAGCCGCTCGCGGCGCCGCGCCCGCTCCGGAACCGGAACGTCTTCCCGCCGCGGGCCCGGACACATCCATATCCGGGCGCGAAAGGACGTCGCCTGACAATCGTCAAACCGGCACGCCCGGCCCCGGAGTTTCAGGTCTTGTCGCTCCATGAAATAGAATATACCCTCCACCGCGCCGGCCGGACAAGTCCATCCCGTCCGACGCGAGCCGGTTGCGATGTCTCCGCGCGGGAGAGAGATTTGCGCGGGCGGCCGGCGGCTTACCCCAGCCATCCAGAGCGAACACGCGCCAGCCGGATAGCGCTTTTCGCGATTTTTACCCCGGGCGTTTTTCAG
>JAOACM010000553.1 GCA_026417845.1 Planctomycetota bacterium
ATAAGAGACAGAAGCACGTGAACGCGCCGGCCATGCTTCTCGGCGAGTCGCACGAGGCGCTGCGTCGCCAGGAGCGCCGTGGTCTCGTCCCTCCAGACGGGATGGGACGAGGGGTCGCCAGGCTTGCGCTCGCCCAGACCGTCGTACTGCTGGTATGCGTAGCGTATCTCCTGCCGTCCGGCGATGATGACCGCAGCGAAGATGCGCCCGTCGGCCTGGTTTCGTCCGGCGCGCTGCTGGCGCTTGCCGTCATGGCGTGGGCATCGCTGATCTGGGCGGAAGACCAGCAGGCGGCGTACGGGCGTTCGCTGGAGCTGACATCATATATCGGTATAGCAGTCCTAGCCGGGGCCATGCTGAAGACGGAGCGGGGCTGGCTCGCCGGCTGCGCCGCGGTCGGTCTGGCCGGGCTGGCGGCGGCCCTGGCGGGCATCGGAGCGGGTCTCTGGGAGCAGGCGGCCGCTTGGCGCCCCGTCCCCCTGCGCGCGTGGCTCCCTACGCTCCCCCAGCCCTCCCTCGCCGCGGCTTTGCTTGTACCCATGGGGATGGCCTGCGGGCTGCTGGCTGAGGCGGTCAGATGCAGGGTCTCGCATACGGCGGGAATAGAGCCGCCTGGGGGGAGGGCCACATGGGCGGCCGCCGCGGCCGCCGGCGTCATCCTCGCCGCGATGGTCCTGATCCGCTCCAGAATCGGGTTTGCCTGCGCGGCCGTCGTCCTGGCGCTGACGCTGCTTGCATCCCTGCCGCGGCCGTTCCGGCTGGCCGTCGGGGCGGCGCTTATTATCGGGACGGTCGCCGCCGGGGGAGCGGCGATATCGTCTTTCGCGCCAGAACTCAAATCCTGGCTTTCCTCTCCACCCGTGTCGCTCAGGTATCTGCCCTGGACATTCGCCTGGAGGATATTCGCGGCCAATCCGTGGCTGGGTGCCGGCGCCGGGGCGTACCCCGGTGAGGCCTCGGCCCTCCGCGACGGACCGTCGTACCTCGGCCTCGCCACCGAGGACCTGCCGTGGAGGCCGGAGAGTCTGCCGCTCGAGGTAGCGGCGGAGCTGGGAGGGATCGGGCTGCTGCTTCTGCTGATCGGCACCGCGGCGCCGTGGGTTGCGCTTTACCCGGCGCTGGACAGGAGGTGCGTCGGCGCGCCGCGCGGTCTGCTGCTTGGGCTGTGGGCCGGGTACGGCGGGCTGTGGCTGAATTCGCTGGTGGCCGGTGGTACGGACCGGTACGCGGAGAACGCGATGCTTTTCCCGTCGCTGGGCCTGCTGCTGGCGGCCGGACGCCTGTTCCGGGCCGACTTGGGCACTGCCGGGACGGTCGCGGCGCCGCGGGTGGCGCCGCGCGAAGCGGATCGCGGCCGGTGGGCGTGGCCCGCGGCCGGGGCAGCCGTCACGGCGGCGATATGGGCGGCCACAGTCCTGCCCGGCATCCGGGCCGAGCTGACGATTGGCGAGGCCGCGCGGATGCTGCGAGATTCAGGGCATCCGGCGGCCGCGTCCGAAGGGACGACGGAGGGCGACGCCGCCCGGACCGGATGCGAAACGGCCGGCGAGCTGGCGCTGCTGACGCTGCTGAGGCCGGCCGCCCAGCCGCGCACCGCGGCCGCGGCGGCCAGGCTTCGCGTGAAGGCGCTGCGGATGGCCGGGAGGCTCGACGATGCCGGCCGGGAGGCCACCTGGTGGTCCGAGCGGTACGAGAGTTGGCTGTGGATGCTCAAGCGTCGCGGCGAGCTGGCGCTCGAAAGGGGAAGACCCGCCGAGGCGCTCTCCGCCTTTATCCGCGCCGCCAGGGCCAACCCCTTCGACATGGCCGTCCAGAAGGGGATGATGGCTGCGCTCGCCGAGGGCACGCTGGCATGCGCGGCGGCGCGCATCGAGGAGGCGCTGGCTGGCGCCGGCCGGTCGGAGGTGGAAGAAGGCGACAGGTCATACCTCGAGGCGATGGCGCTCCTGGTCAGGAACTCCCCCGAGCAGGCCCGCCGCGTCTTGGCCGCGCGCAGACCGGAGGACGTGTCCATCGGATCGGTCTGGCTGCTCCGGGCGCGCTGCCTCCTCGCGATGGGCGCAGGGAAGGCTACAGAGGCGTTCCAGGAGATACAGGTCCACAAAAGCTCGTATCCTCTCGATCCGGAGGCCTACTGGATGCAGGCCGACGCGATCGAGGCGATGGGGCGCTTCGAACATCAGGATACCGTGGTGGACAGCCTGCGCAGGTACATAGAGCTACGGCCGGGCCGCCCGGCCGCGATAATCAGGCTGGCCGACATAGAGGTCCAGCGCGGCAACGCCGCCGCCGCCGTGCCGTTGCTCGAAGATGCGGTATCGAGGGGGCTGCGCGACCGGCGCCTGTATTCCAGACTCTCCGCGATTTACAGGTCCGGCGTGTTCCCGGAACGGCTGGAGGCGCTGATCAGAATGGCCGAATGCGCGTTCCCGGACGACGAGCCGTTTCTCGATTCCCTGCGCGGCGACAATGACGGCGGCGGCCAGGCCAGGTCCCCGGACCCCTCCATCAGCCCTCCGCCAGCCCGGCCGTAGGCCCCGGCGGCAGGCGCGCGCCGCGCGTATGTCCGGCCTTCGCCCCGGCGGAATGCCAGACCTGCGAAGCGAAATCGCACTTTCGGGCGCCGGCAGCCGCGCTAGTGCGCTCGTGTGGGGGTGCATGGCTGCAGATGCGGATGCCAGTCAGGCGATTCGAGAACTGGCAGAGGTAATCCGCGCAGACTCGGAGGCGGGGAGGGGCACTGGCGGGCCGGCCTTTCCCATCGAAGGTTTCTGGAAGCCCGTATACGAC
>JAOACM010000554.1 GCA_026417845.1 Planctomycetota bacterium
GAGTCCTGGTCAACGGTATCGTCGCCCCTTACTTTCTGAAGATTCTTGAGGGCGGCATCCGACATCGGTTTGCTCGGGCAGGAAAACACTCTAACGTCCTTGATATAGCGGTCGCCGTAGAGCCAGTTCAGGGACTGCCAGACGTTGTACTGGGAGCGATCCGCCGCATCCACCGGGTAGGCGGGATACATCCCGCGGTGGGCCGGGACGTTGGAGAACAGCTGCATCGCCTTGCCGATCTGGCTCAGGTTGCTGCCGCAGGACGTCCGTTTCGCCACCTCGCGCGCACGCGCCAGCACAGGCAACACCAGCCCGGCCAGAATGGCTATGATCGCGATCACGACCAGAAGCTCGATCAGCGTAAATCCGCCCTCGCCCTTCCCCCATTTCCTCATGGCTCCACCCTCCTTTCCCGGTTCTCGCGACGAGGCCCTTTCCCGTCCCTGCCCCTTTCCGGAAGGCGCTCCTTTACTTTAAACAGCCCGGCGCCCCAGGAGTCAACCGCCAAACATCTTTTTGCCGCGCCCCGCGCTCTGTATCTGCTACGTTCAAGACCCCGCACCGGTTCGGGAAAAAACTCCGCTTCCATCTCTGTCCGGGCGGGAAGTCACGAGGCGCATCGGGCTGTCGTCCTTGCTCATAAAGCCTTGCGGAATATTGAGTTAAAAGCATCCTCCAGGCCGGGACAGCCCCCGTGGTACAGCGGCCAAGTCTTGGACTGTTCTCGCCTTGGAATGCTGTCAGATTGCGATAAACATATCTCTCGTTCTGTCGGCTACGGGGATTCAGATCGCGCACGGAAGCAGCAAAGATCAAAAACACGCCCCGGGCGGTTTCCCGGCCGCCGGGCAGAGAGAAGAAAGCGGCTGGCGTTTCGCCCAAGTGGGATCTGCAGGGATGGTCGCGCAGTCCGGAAGATTGCAAAGTCAGTGGACCCCTGAGATAAGGCGGCTGGCGCGCCGGATCACGCTGGCCGGCTGCCTCGCGATGGCCTACATGGAGTTCACCGGCTCGACGCCGATCATAGAATATTCGCGGCGTCTGGGGATGACGGATTTCGAATTCGGCATCCTCGGCGCCCTAGCCCCCGCCATGCTTCCGTTCCAGTTCGTGTCGGGGCTTCTGCTGCAGAGGATCAGGTCGCGCAAGCGCATCTGGATTCCGCTTCTGGTAACGTGTCGCCTTTTCCCCGTGCTTGTAGCGCTGCTGCCGTGGGTGTTTCCCGATGCCGGGAACAGGGCGTGGGTCTGGGGAATGCTGGGGCTGATCGCCGTCAGCGAGATGCTCGCTAACCTCGGCGTCCCGATGTGGTTCTCATGGATGGGGGACATAATTCCCAGGGGGATAATGAGCGAATTCTGGGCGCGACGGAGGCGATGGCTGGTCATATCGCAGGCGCTGGCGACCCTGCTGGTAGCGGGCGCCTTCGTGCTGCTCCGAAGCCTGGACGTACGCGTAACCTACCTGCTGCTGGCGACCGTCGGGGCGGCCGTCGGCGCGTGGGATATATTGCTGTTCCTGAAAGTGCCTGAACCGCCGATGGAGCGCAGGCCGCGGATGGAAGTCAGGCTGATACTCGAACCTTTCCGCGACCCGGTCTTCCGGCGGTTCATATTCTTCGGGGCCTACTGGTCCTTCGCGGCAACATTCTCGTTCGTGTTCTTCCGCCTGTACATGCTTGAAACTCTCCACCTTACGGCGGACACGGTCAATCTCCTGTACTGCTGCCATGCGCTGGGTGGGGCGCTTCTGACCGAGCATTTCGGAATACTCGGCGACCGCGTCGGAAACCGTCCCGTCATCATCCTGTGCTCGACGCTCAAGTCGTGGGTCGTCATTGCGATGCTGCTGGCGCGCCCGGGCCTTGCGCTTCTGGTCCTGATCCCTTCGTTCCTGCTGGACAACATGCTGAACACCGGCATGTTCGTCTCGCAGAACACCTACCTCCTGCGCCAGTCGCCCAAGGAGAACAGGCCGCTGTACATAGCGGCCTCAATGGCCACATCGGGCATATGCGGCGCCGTCGGATCGTTCGTGTCCGGGCAGTGGCTGGAGATGGTCGGCGGGCGGACCTGGACTTTCCTCGGCGCGGAGTGGAACAGGTTCCACATCGTCTTTGCGATCAGCGCCGTGCTCAGGATTTTCGCCGTCTTCGTGGCCTTAAGAATACAGGAGCCCAGGAGCAGGCCGGCGGAGGAAGTCCTGACGGAGATAGTGGGTCCCGCGATATATCGCAGGCTGAGCATACCGCTGGATTTCGTCTGGCGGTTCTTCGAACATGAGGGGCCGGAGCGGGATCGCGGCGGGGATAACGGCCGTCCCGGAAGCGACGGGGGCCGATAATCGCATGGGGATCTGCGACTCCGGCCCCGCCCGGCGATGGCGGCACCCGACATCCGTGCCGGACAGGGCGCCCCGGTTTATCTCCACCGCCTGGAGAATATCCGCTTCCGGGCGCGCGACCAGATTGCGCCCCCCCTGTGACGGCATATGGGTAGCGCCACGATTCCAGAATCCGGCGCGAATCGCGTCCTCGCCCCCCGCCTTCCGCCAACGGACAGGAGAGGCGGGCGGGATGGCCCCCGGATGCCGCCGCAGGCCGCCAGGCGGTTATTTGACCGTCATTACTGAAGCGGGCGGGCATAACAATCCGGGTTATGCCTCTTCGCATCCGGGTGTAAATGCGTGGATTCCCGGGCCAGGCGGCTGGGGTCAGGCGGTTGCGGCCGGCGGCGCGGTAGCGCGGTCTGGGCGTGTTTCAGTAACGCCCGGC
>JAOACM010000055.1 GCA_026417845.1 Planctomycetota bacterium
GTGTGCGAGCGGCAATCCGATTGCGCTGTTGATTCGCAGGAGCGATGGCATAGATGTAAACAGACGTGTCGCTGCGAGGGGCTTTGTTGCACAATTAAAGTCGCAAGTCTATGTCTAACAATACGTTACGCGCAGATGTCTCCGTCGGAGTCTCGCATCGCAACCCATTGTACGCCAAGCCGTTACGACCTTTGCGTAACAAAGCCGATATGCTATTAAAGCTCCACAAAACACAGGACGCAGAGCTTTGAGATCGAGATTGCCACTCGTCCTGTAGAGAGGATTCCGGACAGGCTCATGCCCTCCGGAAGCGGAAAGTGCTTACGTCCGACTCATGCGGGGGAGTCCCGGGTAAAAAGGGCCGCGGCATTATAAAGGGGAGAACGGTGGGAGAAAGCGCGGCATTTCTTCTACAGGTCGCCCTGTTGCTGACCTCGGCCCGGCTGCTGGGAGAACTTGTCCGCCGGATCGGGCAGCCAGCCGTGCTTGGCGAGCTTGCGGCCGGGATACTCCTCGGGCCGTCCGTATTCGGCACCATATGGCCCGCCGCATACGGACTCTTCTTCGGGAGCGCATCGGCCGCGGCGAAACTGGGCGTGCTGGCCGAGGCCGGACTGATCCTGCTGATGCTGCTGACCGGCCTGGAGACGGACGCGCGGGTCCTGGGGCGTATCGGCCGGGCGGCCATGGCGTCCTCGATCATGGGGCTTGCGGTGCCGTTCGCCGCCGGCCTGGCGCTCGGCGGATGGATGGACTCGATCGCCGCCCCCCGCGGTCGTTTCATTCTCTGCCTGTTTCTCGCGACGGCGATGGCCGTCTCCGCGCTGCCGGTGATAGCGAAGATCCTGATGGACCTGAATCTGCTGCGCAGGGACTTCGGGATGCTCGCGTTGACCGCGGCCATGCTGGACGATACCGCCGCATGGGTGATCCTCGCCGCCATATCCGGCATGGCGATGACCGGATCCCTGGATGTCTTCCGGATCGTCTGCGCTCTGGGCATGGTGATCGTATTCCTCGCCGCCGCCCGCTATGCGCTCTTTCCGTCGCTCCGGCGTCTTCTGCCCCTTGTGGAGCGGTCGTCCGCCATTCCGCACGGCGGGCTTGTCGCGATGGCGGCGGTAGCGTTCGCGTGCGCGGCCGTATCGGAGGCGATGCACGTCCATGCCGTCTTCGGGGCTTTCGTGGCCGGGGTTACGATCCGGCAGTGTCCCGGGATAAGGGCTGAGAACCTGAGGCGTATCGAGGCAATCGCGGTCTCGCTTATGGGACCGCTGTTCTTCGCTTCGATAGGTCTCAGGGTCGAGATCGGCGCGCTGCGGGAGGTAGCGATACCCATTGCGGTTTTTCTGACGGCCCTGGTCTGCAAGATCGCCGGGTGTCTGGCCGGCGGGGCGCTGGCGCGTCTGACATTCGTCGAATCGCTGGCGCTGGGGGCCGCGATGTCGGCCAGAGGGGCGGTCGGCCTTGTGGTGGCCAAGGTGGGGGCGGACCTCGGCATAATAGACGCCGGTCTGTTCGCGGCGCTGGTAGCGATGGCCATAGGGACGACGATGCTGGCCCCGCCGATGCTCAGGCTTATTGCCCCGAGGCTGCCGGTCAGCGAAGAGGAGCGGTTGCGGGAGAGGATGCCGCCGGAGAAGTTCCTGCCGGCCGGTCCGCTGCGGATATTGCTTCCTGCGGCCGGCGGTCCGAACGCTCCGCTGGGATGTCACGTGGCCGGGCGGATGTGTTCGGGGGAAGGGGACATGTGCATGGTCCTGCACGTGGAGACGGAGCGGAGGACATTCCTCGATGCAATCCGGCCCCGGCGGGCCGGGACCGGGTTGGCCGGCGGCGAATATCTGGCGATCCTGCGCGACGCGGCCGGTCCCGCAGCCTCGCGCCTCGCCTTCCGGACCGTCCGGGCGTCCGGGGGTGTTCTGGAGGCGATACTGGACGAGGCGCGGAGAGGCTACGACTTCCTCGCGGTCGGAGCATCGGGACACAGACATCCTCTGTACGACCCCTTCATATCGGAGCTGGTCAGAAAGGCGCCGTGCCATGTCATGATATTTTCCGGAGGTCCCGCAGCCGGGGCGGCAGTCCGGACGGGGGGCGGTCCCATCTTCCGCCGGATTCTGGTTCCGATGGACGGGAGCTATTTTTCAGAGGCGGCCTTCGAAGTAGCCGCCCGTTACGCCCGGACTGCGGGCGCCTCCATATGTGTCCTGTACGTGATCGAGGGCGGGCGGGCGCATCCGCTACTCCCGCAGGTCGCGGAATCCGACGCGGGCCGGGCGGAGGAGGCGATGCGCGCCACGCTGAAGGCGTGGTTGATCGAACGCTTTCCGCATCAGGACAGGCTGGAGTGCCGGATGCGCCGGGCCGAATCCCTGCTGGGGGGCGTAATGGAGGAATTACGGGAGAACGCGGGGGCTCACGAGATCGTGTTCGTCGGCGCGGAGAACAGGAGCTTCGTGGAGCACCTTTATCTCGGGCCGCACATGGAGACCGTCCTGGCCGGGGCTCCGTGCCCGGTGGCGATCGTCATACCGAACATGGCGGCGAGGTGAAACGGCGATCCCTCCGGAAAATGTCCCGGCGGGCCTGCCGGGAGCATCTCGAAGCCGCCGCGACGGCAGATCGGCGATGTCCGCCGGCCATAACCTGCGATGTCCCGTTACGGGCCCGGCCCGCGCCTCCCCGATTCGAGCGGGCGGGCGTGGAGCTTCGAAACGCCAGCCAGGCTTAGAGCCTTTCCGAAGACCTGCCCGCCGCGAAGCTTGCGGCTCCGCGATCGCTACTTCGCGCGACGGGAATTTTGGACAGCTCTTATGGAAAGACTTGTCCGCGCCGCGGGTATGTATTAAAAAAAGCGTGGCGGCCGACTGACGTCTGTGGCCGGGCGGCCCGGACGGGAAAGCCGGGCGTCCGCGCGCGTGGGGCGGCGCGGGAGCGCGGGATATATGAGGAGCGGAGAAAGCGGGGGTGGAGCGATGGGACCTGCCGGGGCGGACGATGTACGCGACCTGAGGATAGGCGAGAAGATAAGATCCATCCGGGCCTCGAAGGGGCTCGGTGCCGCTGACGTGGCGGCAAAGGCGGGCATAACGGAGGTCGTGCTCGGGCAGATAGAAAACGATGTGGTCGCCCCGCCCATCGGAACGCTGCTGAAGATCGCCAGGGCGCTGGAAGTTCCGCTCGCGACGTTCTTCCAGCAGCCCGACGAATACAGGCGGAAGTTCGAGGTGGTGAGGGCCGGGGAGAGGCATAAGGTCCGGAGGGCCGCAGGGCGTAGCGAGGCGCCGGTCAGCTACTCTTATGAGGCGCTGGCGTTCCACCTGCCGGACAGGCACATGGAGCCGTTTCTTGTTGAGTTCGATCTTGACGCGGATGAGCAGCTGGAGGCTGTAAGCCACGCGGGTGAGGAATTTCTGTTCGTGCTGGAGGGCGAGATAGAATTCCGGAGCGAGCAGGGGGTGATCGTGCTGCGGCCCGGCGACAGCCTCTACTTCGACTCCAGCCTGACCCACGCTCTGCGCGGCATAGGTCACGTGAAGCCGAAGGCCATCGCGGTGGTTTATTCTGGCCGGCAGTAGCCGCCGGCGCCGCGCATCCGCATCCACCGCTTCGGCGCCGCCCGCGGGATGCCGGAGGGGGGGGATAAGAGCGGGACAGCCACCTGACAGCAGGAATCCTCCGGTTTACCGGCGGCCGGGCTGGTCTTGCGCGGCCGGGGGAGAAAGCGGGCGCCAGCCTCCTGAGCTGGAGGCGGGGGAAAACGTCAGAGCCGCCGGAAGCGGAAGAAAGCTCCGGAGACCGTCAGATGATAGAGATACGCTTCCACGGCGTCGGCGGGCAGGGCGCTGTCATAGCGTCGAAGATACTTGCCGTCGCAGCGTTCATGGAAGGGAAGTATCCGCAGAGTTTTCCGGCGTTCGGGCTCGAGCGTCGCGGCGCCCCGGTCATGGCCTTTTCGCGGATAGATGATAAAAAAATCCTGCTGCGGACGGGGATATACGAGCCGGACATAGTGGTGGTTCTGGACCCTGCGCTGGTCAATTCCGTTGACGTGACGCAGGGGCTCAAGAAGGATGGAAAGCTTCTGATAAGCTCGCCATTGCCGCCATCCGGGTACGCGCGGCTGGGACCGTTCCGGACAGCTACGGTGGACGCGCAGACGATCGCGGCGGACTGCGGCCTAGGCACTTCGACCAGCCCGATAGTGAACACCGCCATACTCGGCGCCCTGGCGCGGTTCGCGGAGTGCGTGAAGATCGAATCCGTGATAAAGGCCATCCGCGACGAGGTTCCCTGCCAGCCCGATCAGAACGTCCGGGCCGCCGAGAGGGCTTACAGGGAAGTCCGGACGGCGTAGGAGGCTCCGGTGGCATCCGAAAAGCCGTTGTGCCTGAAGGGCGAGAAGGACCTTCCGGAACTCGTGGTCTCGCTGGGGAGCATGCTCTGGCACAGGACGGGCTCCTGGAGGTACTTGCGTCCGGAGTATCGCGAAAAGCCCGCCCCGTGCGGGCATGCGTGTCCGGCGGGGAACGACGTGGAGAAGTTCCTCAGGCTCGCGAGCGAGGGGGACTTCGACGGCGCGTGGCGGACCATACTGGCCGCTTCGCCCCTCCCGGGAGTCTGCGGGCGGGTATGCTTCCATCCGTGCGAAAAGGCGTGCAACCGCGGGCGTTACGACCGCCCGATGGCGATACAGGCCATCGAACGGTTCCTGGCCGACCAGGCATCCGTGCGGGGCCTTGCCATTGAGGCGCCTCCGATAGGGTCGTCGCCGGACCGCGTCGCGATTATCGGCTCTGGACCGGCCGGGCTTTCGTGCGCCTACCATTTGCGTCTGGCCGGCATAAAGCCGGTGGTCTTCGAAGCCGAAGGTGCGCTTGGCGGCGTGCTGCGGCATGGCATACCGGCCTACCGCCTGCCGAAGGACGTCCTTGACCGCGAGATAGCCATGCTTGCGGCGATCGGGATCGAGTTCCAGACCGGGCGGCGCGTCGGGAAGGACGTGCCGTGGGAGGCGATGGGCGAATACCCGGCGGTGTTCGCAGCCGCGGGGGCGCATCGCGGCAGGCGGCTCGGAATCGCCGGCGAGGATGGCGGGGGCGTCCTTGGCGGGCTGGAGTTCCTCCGCCAAGTCGCGCTGGGTTTGCGCCCGGACATCGGAAAGCGCGTCTGCGTCATCGGCGGCGGCAACACGGCGATAGACGCTGCCAGGACCGCCCTGCGGCTCGGCGCGCAGGTCACGATGGTCTACCGCCGCTCCAAGGCCGAGATGCCGGCACACCCCGAGGAGGTGGAGGAGGCGGAGCGCGAGGGGGTCGAGATCCGCTTCCTGCTTGCGCCGGCGGGGGTTGCGCGCGAGGGGGATGGCATCGTCGTCGAGTTCCAGCGGATGGCCCTGGGCGATCCGGGGGCCGACGGGAGGAGGACGATAGTGCCGGCCGGCGGTCGCAATGTGTTCATCCGGTTCGATTCGATCCTGGTGGCGGCGGGCGAGGATGCCGATTTCTCTTTCCTGCCGCCGGCCGTCAGAGCGGAGAAGGGCCAGGTGGTTGTGGATGAGTGGGGCCGGACGTCCGAACCGAGGGTCTTCGCCGGCGGCGACATGGCCATGTCCAGCCGCACCGTCGCCCATGCCATAGGATCGGGCCGGCGTGCCGCCATGGCGATCGCGCGCGCGCTGGCCGCCGGCGGCCCGGCGGAGCCGGCGACGGAGGCCGCGGAAACGGCGGAGGCGCCCCCGGGTGGGGTCGAGCCGGTACCGTTCGAGGCTGTAAACACGGCGTATTTCGAACATGCCGAGCGCTGCCGCATGCCGGTCCTGTCCATGGCCGAGCGGCTGAAGGGATTCGCGGAAATAAATCTTGGCATATCCGCGGATGCGGCCCGCGCCGAGTTGAAGAGATGCTTTCACTGCGGCAGGTGTACCGCCTGCGATAATTGCCTGATTTTCTGTCCGGACATGTCGGTCCGCAGGAGGCCTGATGGAAAGTACGAGATAGACTACGATTTCTGCAAAGGGTGCGGCGTCTGCGGACAGGAATGTCCGAGGGGCGTGGTGGAAATGAAGCTGGATAAGGAGCGGCGGCAGTGAAGAAGGTGATAATGGGAAACCACGCGGTCAGCTATGGCGTCAGGCTCGCGCGCGCCGAGGTCATAGCCGCATACCCGATAACGCCGCAGACGCAGATAGTCGAGGAACTGTCCGAGATGTGCTCGGACGGGCGGTTGAAGGCAAAATTCGTAAAAGTGGAAAGCGAACATTCCGCGATGGCATGCTGCATCGGCGCCGCCTCGGCTGGCGCGCGCGCGTTTACCGCTACCAGCTCGCAGGGACTGGCGCTCATGCACGAGCTTCTCCACTGGGCATCGGCCGCCCGTCTGCCGATCGTGATGACCAACGTCAACAGGGCCCTCGGGCCGGGCTGGAACATATGGACCGAGCAGACCGATTCGCTCGCGCAGCGCGACACGGGCTGGGTGCAGCTCTACTGCGAGGATAACCAGGAGGTGCTGGATTCAACGCTGATGGCCTTCCGTGTGGCGGAGGCCGTCCGGCTGCCCGTGATGATCGTCTACGACGCCTTCTTCCTATCGCATACCTATGAACCGGTGGACATACCGTCCCAGGAGGATGCCGATGCCCTGTTGCCGCCACGAAAGCTGGAGAAGGGCACGTTCATGGATATAGAGGATCCGCGGACGTTCTCGAACATGACGCCGCCGGACTACTTCATGGAGATGCGATTCAAGCTTGAACGGGCCATGCGGCGGGCGAAGGACGAGTTCGGGCGCGCCGCGGGCGAATGGAAGAAACTGACGGGAAGGGACTACGCTGCGATCGAAACCTACAGGTGCGGGGATGCCGAGACGGTGCTCGTGGCTGCCTCAACCGCCGTCTCGACCGCCAGGGTCGTGGTGGATTCCCTGCGGGGAAAGGGCCGGAAGGTCGGGCTGCTCAAGATGCGGATGTTCCGGCCGTTTCCGTACCGCGAGGTCGTGGACGTCCTGCGGCGGACGCGGAAAGTGGCCGTGCTCGACCGGAACATATCGTTCGGGTCCGGCGGCATATTCGCCACCGAGATAAAGGCAGCGCTGAGCAATGTGCCCGGGCACCCGCCGGTCTACGGCTATATCGCCGGGCTGGGAGGGAGAGACATAACTCCCGGCACGATAGAGGAAATATTCGATCGCACAGATCGGAACGGAGTCCCGGATGATCCGATAACCTGGATCGGCCTGAAGCCGTAGGCGGCCTTCCGCCAGACTGCCGGCTGAATCCGGCGGCGGAAAGAGGAAACCCGGCTGACAGTTGTTTGCCGTGCAGCATCCTGTGAAGAAGATGCGCGGCCACTCCATCAGTGGTCCTTCACTCTGCATGAGAGAGGAAGGACAGCGGAGGCGCAGTGGATAAGTGTCCTGAGATGGAGGGATGCCTGTGATGTCACGCGGCGTGGCGGAAACGATGGGCGCCGGGCACAGGGTCGAGGACGAGCTGTTTCTGCCCGGTCACTTGGGCTGCCAGGGCTGCGGGGGAGCCTTGGCCATGCGTATGGTTCTTCAGGCAATGGGACCAAAGACCATGCTGGTGATACCAGCCTGCTGCTGGGCCATCATTGAGGGTCCATTCCCTTACACAGGGCTTAAAGTGCCGGTCCTGAACGTCCCGTTTGAGACCGCAGGTGCTGCCGCCGCCGGCCTCCGGGCGGCGCTTGACGCCAAGGGCAAGACCGACATCCATGTCTTGGCATGGGCGGGCGACGGGGGGACTTACGATATCGGACTGCAGAGTCTCTCTGGCGCGGTGGAAAGGAACGACAACATACTGTACGTTTGCTACGACAACGAGGCCTACATGAATACAGGCGTGCAGCGGTCGGGCGCCACTCCGGAAGGCTCGTGGACGACCACCACTCCGGTCAGGACGCCCAAGGATCGTCCGAAAAAGAATATGATAGAAATCCTCGCCGCACACCGCATACCGTACGCCGCTACGGCAACAATCGCGTTCCCGGATGATCTGGCCGCCAAGGTACACAGGGCGAAGGAGATACGCGGCGCCCGCTTCCTCCTGATATTCGCCCCCTGCCCGACCGGCTGGCGCATGGATTCGAGGTACATGATAACCATCAGCCGCATGGCCGTGGACTGCAACGTCTTCCCGCTATACGAGGTTTTCGACGGCGACCGCTACCATATCACCGTCGAACCGAAGGGAGTCCCCGTCCGGGAATACTTCCAGATGCAGGGAAGGTTCCGCCATCTCGGAGACAGGGAGATCGAGCAGGCTCAGAAACGCGTAGATTTCGAATGGCGGAGGCTGTTGCATAAAGCCATGCAGGAACCGTTCGGCATGTGACCTCCGCACGCCCGGCTGGCAGCCTACAGGGCGGGAAGGAAAACGGTAAAGGCAGATCCCTTCCCAACCTCGGTGGCCACCTCGATGCGCCCACCGTGCTGATCCACTATCTTCTGCGATATTGAAAGCCCCAGGCCGGTCCCGACCTCCTTGCTGGTGAAGAACGGGTCGAATATCTTGGGCAGTATCTCCGGCGCTATGCCGGTCCCGGTGTCGGATATGGAGACGGTCACCTCCTGTTTCTCCGAATCGTCGTATTCCGGCCCGGCCCTGCGCCTGAAGACCCGCACGCCTAGCTTCCCGCCATCCGGCATGGCCTGGACGGCATTCAGGATGATGTTGCGAAAAACCTGCCGCAGCTTGGCCTCGTTGCCCAGTACTGTCATGGTCGGGGCGTCGGACGAGTATTCCAGACTCACCCGCGCCGCCTCGATGTCCGCCTTCATATCCCTCAACACCGCCGTAACGACCGAAACCACGTCCGTCACGACCAGGGTGAGCTCGCGCTGGCGCGAGAAGTCCAGAAGCCCCTGGACGATCTCGTTCATCCTGTCCACCTCTTCGAGGATTATGCCGGCGTACTCGCGGGCCTTCTCGTCGGTGGGATTCTCCTGAAGGAGCTGCGCGAAGCCGCGGATGGAGTTGAGCGGGTTGCGGATTTCGTGGGCCACGCCGGCCGCCATCTGGCCGAGGCTCGCCAGATGCCTCGACCGCCTGACCTGTTCCTCGAGACGGCGAATGCTCACCAGGCTCCGGAAGTTGACGACGGCGCCGACCGCCGAGCCGGCACGGTCCTTCAAGGGCGAGACGGAGAGTCCCAGCGGAACGTTTTCGCCTTTCACGTCCACCGAGACTTCCATCCGGTCCACGCCCGTCCCGGTGGCCAGCGTCCTCGCCGTAACCTCGGCCATCTCCTTCAGACCGCCGATAGCGGATATCGGCCGGCCGACGACGGCGTATTCCGGGCTTCGCAGTATGTCGAGAGCCATGTCGTTGGCCTTCGTGATCACGCCGCGGGCATCCACCACGATCAGCCCCGAAGAGAGCCCCCGGAGGATACCGGCGTTGTACTCCAGCGCGTCCATCAGCTCGCCATACAGCCGGGCATTCTCGAGGCACACGCTGGTGACGACGGCCATGGCGGTCAGCAGGCGGAGGTCGGCCTCTCCCAGGGGTCGCGAGCGGCCGAGGGTGTCGAGGTATACGAAGCCGAGCAGCCTGTCATGCAGCTTCAGCGGCGCGCAGGCGGCCGATCCGATGCGCATCTCCGCTATCGAGTCGCTGCCCGCCAGCCTGCCGTCGGACTGCGCATCCACCGTCAGGAAGCTCTCCCGCTTCTCTATTACCTCAGAAAGCAAAGCCTTGGAGATGGCGATGTCCTTCCCGGTTTCGGACTCGTCCCGCGCCCTGACCACCTTCGTCTCGACCGAGCCGTCGGAACCGGTCAGGAGCAGGACGCCGCGGTCGGCCGGAATCGCCTCGAATATCATATCCATCGCGCGCTCGACCAGCGCCTCGCGGTGCAGCAGCGGCGATATCCTGACGGCGAAATCGTACAGCGCGGCGAACATCGCGGCGGAGGCGGGCGGGCCGCCGCCGGAGGATTCGCGGAGCCTCCCCGGATCCGCGCTTATGGAAACCCGCGTGCCTTCCCTCTCCCGCTTCCGCTCCTCCGCGAAGACTATCGTCGGTCGCCTTGTGCTCTCTCCGCCCCGGCCCGCCTTCAGATACATCACCGTATCGCCGACGACGAGCTTGTCGCCGTCGCGGAGGGGTGCGTCATCCGCGCGGGAGTTGTTTACGAACGTCCCGTTGGTGCTTTTAAGATCCCTCAGACGGATCTGTCCGTCCTTGCGGTATATCTCGCAGTGGCGCCTGCTCGCCGCCTCGTCATCAAGCACGATGTCACACGCGGGGTCCCTCCCTATGGACAGTGTATCCCTGTCCACGAGGAACCGCCGCCCTCTCATGGGGCCGGAAAGGACGATCAGCTCGTCCACGCCGGTAATCTCCTCCCTCTGGACGTCCCCGCCCGCCTGCGGCGACCTTCAGGCTGCGAACCGGCCGGCGCCGCCGCTCCCGACGCCCCCGGAGGACGCGCCGGCGATCGCGCGGAACCGTCCTTCCCGGTCCTCCAGGCCCGGCCGCACCGGGTGAATTCTCCCTCAAGCGCCCGATCCTAAACTATTACCCGTCCCGACGAAAGTTCAAGAGGAGCGGTGGCCCGATTCCGATCCGGGCGCGTGACCGCTCTGAGGTGCCGTCGCGGCGCGGAAGGGTGGCACCCGGCTCCTTGACTCGGCGGCCTGCGACGGTCTATAAGATTCGGCCGGCGGGGCGCGCGCTTCTTCTCTCCCGGTCGCCCGTCGCGCGCCGACGCCCGCATGAGCGGGGCCGGTGCTGCATGGCGGCGCCCCGCGACGCCGGCCCGGAGCTGCGTGTCCTGGAGAGGAAGGATGATGACCGAAGCTATAGGTGTAGACCTGGGCGGCACCAAGATCTCTGTGGCGCGCGTGGACAACGAAGGCAGGATACTGGCGCGAAAGAAGGTGGATACGCATGCCGAAGAAGGTGCCAGCGCAGTGATAAGACGGATCGTGGACCTGGCAGCGAGCATGAAGACGCCTTCTGTAAGGGCCGTGGGCATCGGGTCGCCGGGCCAGATAGATTATGAGAAAGGGCTGCTTGCCGGAGAGGCTGTCAATATACCGGGAGCCAGGCAGCTGGATATCTGCGGTCCGGTCCGGGACGCGCTGAAAGTGCCATGCTTCGCGGACAACGACGGGAACGTAGCGGCCCTGGCGGAGGCGTGGGTGGGTGCGGCCCGCGGCGAGAAGGTCGTGCTGATCCTTACGCTCGGAACCGGGATAGGCGGAGGCGTGGTAATTGGTGGCGCCGTGTACCGGGGAGCGACCAACTTCGTGGCTGAGTTCGGGCACATGAGCGTCGAGGTCGGGGGACGGATATGCCCGTGCGGCAACAGAGGATGCCTTGAGCGTTACGCGTCGGCTTCGGCAGTCGCCCGCGCCGCATGCGAAAGGCTCCGGGTCATACCGCCACCGGATTCTGTCCTGACTTCAATGTGCGGTGGCGACCCGTCGGCCGTCACCGCCAGGATGGTCTGTGATGCCGCACGCGACGGGGACGCGCTGGCCGTGGAGGTTCTCGATGAGGCATGCCTGTATCTGGGCGTAGGCATCGGCAACCTTATCAACATATTCAATCCGTCGTGCGTTGTGGTCGGAGGAGGCATGAGCCTGGCGGGTGATATACTTTTCTCCCGCGTTCGCAATGTTCTGCAATCCGGGCGCGCCTATCCGCCCATACTGGCGGCGGCGAAAGTCGTGCCGGCGGCACTGGGGGAGGATTCCGGCGTCATCGGCGCCGCAAAAGTCGCGCTCGACGCCACGACCTGATCGGGCTTCGCCGCCCGAAAGGCGGAACCCGCGCCGCGAGGATCAGACGTCCTCCGCATCTTCCGTCCTCCCGGCGTATTCGTACAACACGCCGCGGAATTTGTTCCGGAGAAACCTGATCGCCTGGACGTGAATCTGGCTGACGCGCGACTCCGACAGTTTCATCTCCTCCCCGATCTCTCTCATCGTCTTGTGGTTGAAATAATACTCTTCGATGACGTATCGCTCGTGTGCGTTCAGTCCTCTCATCGCTACCTCTCTGAACTCGCGCAGAAATGCGGAGTGTGAGGGGTCGGGGCCGCTCGAATCCTCCACCATCTCCATGCGCATCATGTCCCAAGTGCCCTCGAACCTGTTGTATTTGGCGCATCCTTCCATCGGGACCTGGGACCGGACCTCGAGGCTCTTGAGGAGCTTCGCATATTTCTCCTGCGTCATGCCCATTGCACGCGCCACTTCCTCGCCCGTCGGGTCGCGTCCGAGTCTCTTCTTAAGCTCGGCGACGATCCGTTCGCGTTCGTGGTCTCTCGTCCTGATCTGGCGGGGCACCCAGTCCATGGATCGGATGTAATCCAGTATCTCGCCCCTGACCCTCGCCAGGCAATATGTCTCGAATCTGACCCCCACCGTAGGCTCGAACTTTACTATCGCGTCTATGAGTCCCATCGCGCCGGCAGAGATCAGGTCCCCGACCTCTATGGAACCGGGGAGTTTCGATTTGATCCGTTCCGCCGTGGCCCGGACCAGCGGCAGGTAATGAACGACCAGGGCATTGCGGTTCGCTTCGGACCGCTCGGCGAAGTATGCCTTCCAGAGCGTTTCCGCCTGGCTACGGCGCTTCTTCCGCCAGGTCGCCCCGTGCTGATCGGCCTCCGATCCGACAGTGAACTCTTCTTTCGAAGGAAAAGTTGCCGGCCCGCCGGCCTCCCCGTGCGAAAGGCAGGAGAAAACCGGCGAAGGCGAAGCCCGAAGCTCCATCTCCGCGCTGGATTTTTCCCCCTCGCGCTCTACGGGATCATTCGGATGCGATCTCTCTTGGCTCTCCGCTTCTTCTGTCTGCTCTGCCGTTCGCACATGACCTTCCTCTATCCCCATCGCCATCCCCTCCCCAAAAAAATTCTTTTGCTTCCATATGCTTCCCCCGCATATGGACGTATAGTCATGAGCATGCAATGTGCACCGTCTTTTACATTATATACTAGACGGTTGTTTTTGCAGCGGAATTTAGAAAAAGTTTATCTTGATCACTTGGCGCACAACTTCTCTATGCCGGATATTACACATAGTATAGTAGTTGATGGTCCTGCCCTACACAGCTCATAGCGTGTCGAATGACCATAGACCCGGGAAAATTTTTTTCAAAAATTTCAACTGCCCGCGAAAAGGCTAAAGTTGGGAGTGGATTTGGACGATAGTGGTAACCGGGAGGAGGGTTACCACTATGTCTCATCAATGGCCGGATGATGTGGTGTTCAGGCGGGTCGAACTGGAAGTGGAAGACCGGGCTTGCCCGTACTGCGGGCGGAAGATGCACCTTTGCGACCACCGGCACCGCCGTATCTTCACGCTGACCGGTCCCCTGCACATCGTCAGCAAACTGGCGCATTGTCCGACCCCGGATTGTCCCGGACACCACGAGACGTTCGGGGCCGAGGCGGAGATGTCCCTGGCGCCACCGTGGTGGGCAGCAGGCTGGGACGTGTTCGCGTGGATCGGGCACCGGCGGTTTGCCCGGCACTGGTCGGTCCCGCAGATTCGAGCCGAACTGAAGGACACCTACGCCATCGGACTGTCCGAGGATGCCATCGAGAGGTACGCCCTGCGGTATCAGACGATGCTGGCAGCCCGGCACCAGGACCCGCTTTTGCTTGCCGGGGAGTATCGGGACGTGAAGGACGTGATTCTCTCCTTCGACGGGCTGCAACCGGAGAAGGGGCACGAGACGTTGTACGTGGTGCGCGAACTGCGTAGGAAGCGGGTGTGGTTTGGGGAGGCGTTGCTTTCGAGCGCCGCAGAGGAGGTCCGTGGGCTGATCGAGCAGGCGCGGGAGTGGGCCGCGAGGCTGGGAAAACCGGTCCGGGCTTGCGTCTCCGACAAGCAGGAGGCCTTCGTAACGGGGGTGGCCGCAGTCTTCCCTGGCTGTCTCTTATACACATCTGACGCTGCCG
>JAOACM010000555.1 GCA_026417845.1 Planctomycetota bacterium
CGTCCAACAGCGCAACCGGCTCCCCGGCGCTCGCTTCCCTGCGCTCAACACACATACTGGACGGCAAACAATTACCCATCCGCCGCGGGGCTGCCGGAGGGCGGCCGCGGGAATACCTCCGCGCATGGAAACCATCAAGGGGATTTGCCCCTTCGCGGCGGGCGCGGCAGACCATTATCACCGATCCTTGTCTCCGCCGCTTACCGCGCCCTTCCCGCTTTCGCCCCCGGGCACCGGACGGCCGAGCGATTTCAGTTTCTTCTCACCCTCGGCCGCGTATTCGCTCTCCCGGTGATTCCTGACGAGGTCTTCGAGCCTCTCCACCGCCTTGTCCTTTTCGTTCCGCTTCAGGTAAAGCTCAGCCAGCATGTACAGCATGCGCCCGGCGTACTCGGATTCCGGATTCACGCGCACCAGCGTCTCCATCTGCCTGATGGCCTCGAAGTCGTTGTTTCCCCTGATGGCAATCAGGGCCCTTAGCAGAGTCGAGTGACCGCGCAGCTTTTCCTTCGGGAACTCCCACTCCCATGTGTCCACGGCCTTACTGGCTTCGGAGAGGAGGCCGCGGCGGAGGTAATCCTCCGCGGAGTGAACGAGGTATCCGAGGCGCGACGGGATCTGTTCTGCCGGCGTCTTGTGGATGCGGAGTTTTTCCGCTTCCTCGTACTGCGCCGAGGCCTTCTCGCGCAATCCCCGCTCGCGGAATATGTCGCCGATCTTTATCTTCGCCACTCTGACGATGTTGTCCTCCAGCCCAGCGTAGCGTCCGACTACCTTGTCGTATTCGAGCAGCGCCCGGTCCAGATCGCCCTTGTAGTAAAAATATATGTCCCCGATCTCCCGGTTGATCTTCGCCCTGAGGTTCCTGTTTTCCTTCAACCGCTCCTCGGCCGCGCGGAGGACATCGAGCGCCGCATCGGGGTCTTTTTTCGAGTCGCGGAGCAGGAAGTTCAGCGCGATGGCCTGGCTGAAGCAGGTATCGTCGTCCACGCCATCACGCCGCGACAGGACCGCGCGGGCTATCGCAATGCGCGCGTCCTCGTAGCCGTACTCTTCCAGCAGCCTGGATGCGCGCAGCAGCGTCTTCAGGTCGGCCGCGGACCAGTCATACCTTGAAACCGCCCCGGCGTACGCTGCCAGGTCTTCCGCCCCAGCCCTGGCCTTCGGCGAGAAATCGTGCTGGTCAACGTACAGTTTCGCCGACACCGATGCCTCGCGCCCTCCCAGCCGGCACGAAAGCCTGATCTCGTAAAGCCCCGGCAGGAGATACCAGTGCTCGACCGTCTCCCCTTCCGCCCGCTGGCCGTCCCCGAATTCCCATCTGAACGGTCCCGATGCTGCCGGGCCGCAATCCTGCGAGAACCGCCACCTGACCATGGGAACCTCGTCCAAGAAGGCGATCCCGGCCCGTTTGACTCTGAAGTCGGGATGCGGGCCGGTCCTGGATTCGAGCCGTCCAGCCAGGCCTCTCGCGACCGGCGTGAACGCCTCCGGAGGAATCGGCTCCATCCGCCCGTCCGGAGGCTTCCATGCGGCCACCGCTATCCCCGGAGCTCCGCCGGATACGTGGAGATATTCGAAATCGTGAACCCCCGCCCCCAGCCTGATTTTTCCCGTCCGGAACGCATATGGCAGCGCCCCGTGCCAGCCGGGCCAGTCCACGACGGGTTTGCCGTCCACCAGCAGGAACGATGCGTCATCGCTGGATGTGGCGAACTCGTATTCCCCTTCCTTCGGACAGTTCAGATGCCCTCTGTATATGCTGACGTATCTGTCCTCGCGCGAAAACTCGTTCCAGCCGTGAAACACGTTGGGCACGAAGTTCGCGCCGAAGGACGGGCCGCTCCGCGCGATTATCTCTCGCATCTTCTCCAGGCTGTTCGGGTCCCCGTCGTTGTAGCGGCGCGTCTCGAGCAGGAGGCCGCGCTCGGGCGCCCATCCCCTGGCCGGCGGCGCCTTCGGGTTCCCGAACCACACGCAGTACGACGCGGGCGCCGGTTTCATTCTGAAGGCCACGCGGCAGAAATCGCCGGGGCCGGACTGGAGCACAGCAAACGGCACTGGCGCGCCGTCGCACGTAACTCGGATGTCCGCCTTGTCCGGAAGGGCCTTGCCCGCGGTATGGATCTCGACCACGCCGGTCTCCGATCCGGCCACCGCCCCGCCGGTCGGCTTTATCTCGACCGCGCGGCGGTATTCCCATGCCGGATCGAACCAGCCCTCGCCGGCAAAGGCGGGGCGGGCAGATGCAAGGGATGGGCCGTATGCAAGAATCGCTGCGAAGGCCGAAGCCCACGCGACGGCGGAAGTACGGCGGGCGTACCGCGCGAATCCGGCCGCAGGAGAAGGAACAGCGGCAGAGTCGCCGGCGCATCCTCGCGGCTTACCGCCTCTTCCCGGGGGCTCAGCGGAAGGAATTCCGGAGCGGCACCATACAGGGGCATCGCGGCGCCGTCGCGCGACGGCCAGGCCTGCGGCGGTCAGGCCGGCAGCGGCCGGGGCGGCGGCGGCCGGAGAAAAGCGGCCGGAAGCCCCGCAAGCTTCTCCGGAATGCGCGCAAAGTATGCCGTCGGCGCTCAGGGCTTTCCTCACGATCAATCCGCCCTCCATTTGCCTTCGGCAGGCTCAAAACCGCAACCCGGCCGCCGCTGCCTCCCCCCGCCGGTCCCGCGAGTGTATCGCCTCCGCCTCGCAGGACAAAGGTAATTGTTTGCCGCCTCGTATGTGTGTGGGGCCTGTCTCTTATACACATCTGACGCTGC
>JAOACM010000556.1 GCA_026417845.1 Planctomycetota bacterium
AGATGTGTATAAGAGACAGGTCTGGAGACATATACGCTCAACATGGGCAACCTGTCCGACAGCCTGGCCTTCGAGGACGACAGGCCGCTGGCATCGGAGCTGGTGGAGCTGTTCAGGCGCGAGGCGGAGGCGCGCGGAAGGCCGCATACGCTGCTGCTGGTGACCAAGGGGGGCACGAAGGAGTGCGCGCGGCTGTTCGACGCGAAGCCCTGCCGGAACGTCATCGTCTCGTTCTCGGTAAACTCCCCGGCCGCGGCGGGCCGCCACGAGAGAGGCGCTCCGCCGGTCGCGGACAGGCTGGCCGCGGCCGGCCGGCTGAAGAAGGCGGGCTGGCGGGTAAGGATCCGCATTGACCCGATGATCATGGGCTTCGACTACGGATGGGTCGCGCGGCGCGTGAAGGAGATCCGCCCCGAACGGGTCACGCTCGGGACGCTCAGGGCGGAACGGAACCTCCTGAGGCGCGTCGGAGGAAACGGGAACGGCATATTCGGACGCCTCGAGCGGACCGACGACCCCCGGTCGCTGGCCAGATACCCGCTGGACGAACGCCTGACGCTCTACAGGCAGGCCCTCGCGATCCTGAAGGGCGTCTGCCCGATAGGACTCTGCGAAGAGACCCCGGACGTCTGGGATGCCTTGGGGCTGGACGCCGCAGCGAAGACGTGCAACTGCGGCCAGTGACCCGCCGCGGCGGGGGGAACGGGCGACGGATGCCGTCCGGCCGCCGCGAGGGGGCTTCGAGTTCCGGGCCGGCGCCGCGGAACGGGATCGGTCCTCCCCTCCCCCGCCGCCCCCCGCCCCTCGCGCCGCCTTCACGCGGGACGCCGCGCCTGCGGGACGGCGATTGCCGCGCCGGCGATCTGTCAGAAAGCAATTGCTGCCGCGCACATTGTGGCGCCGGGGCGGACGGAACGGCCCTGTTTGTGCCGGTGCTGCCGTTGTCACCTCCGGGCGCGCCGCCGCGGATGGCAGGCGGTGCCCGGACGCGGCGGACAACTGCGCCAGGGAGACGGACCGTGCGTTCCTCACATGATACGGACGACGTAGCGGTCATAGGAGCCGGCGCCGCCGGACTTCTGGCGGGCATCGCCGCCGCGCGGGCCGGGGCCCGCGTATCCGTCTACGAAAGAAACGCCAGGCCGGGGAGAAAGATCGCCATCTCCGGCGGCGGGCGCTGCAACTTCTCCAATACGCTGCCGCCGCGGGAATTCGTCAGGCGCTTCGGGGACCCGAACGCGAGGCGTCTGGGACGCGCCCTGAGCGAACTGCCCCCCGGAGAGATCGCGGCCATGCTGGCGCGGCGCGGGGTGGAGGCGGCCGTCGAGCGGGGGTGGCGGCTGTATGCCCGGAGCGGCCGGGGCGAGGACGTCGTCGAGGCGCTCCTGGCCGAATTCCGCGACTCCGGCGCAAGGCTCGTCCCAGGCGTCAGGGTGTCGGCGGTGGAATACGATACCGCCGCCGGAATCTTTACGCTCGCGGCGGCCGGATGCTCCAAGGCGCCGGCGGCGGCAGGCGGCGCAGGCAGCGGAAAGTTTCCGGCGGACGCGGACGGGCCATCCCCAGATGGGGCGCGCGCATCTGATCCGCGGGCGGAGGTGCCGCCGGAGTCCCGGCGCAGCGGACAGGCGGGCGCCGCCGGCGGCGGACCGGTCCGCCCGGCCCGCTGCGTAGTGATATGCACGGGGGGTATAAGCTACCCGGAAACGGGATCCACCGGCGACGGCTACGAATGGGCCAGGCGCTTCGGCCATCGCGTCTCCGACCTGAAGGCCGGCCTCGTCGGCCTGAAAACCGCCGAGACATGGCCAATGGAGCTTCAGGGACTGTCCTGGCCCGACGCGGAGGCAACCCTGACGCCGCTGCCCCCCGCCCTCGAAGCGGATGACGGAAGCGGATCTGCCGGCCGGGAATCCCGCGGCCGCCAATCCGCTCCCGGCGGGTCCGCCGCACCCGAACCGGCAGGCCGCGAACCGGCCGCCGGCGGGTGGGCCGCGGATCCATCCGGGATCGCAAATCCGCTCCAGACCGGCCCGACGCCACCGGGCGGAAGGCGGGCCGGACGGGGGGCGCGCGGGGCGGTCGAGCGCGGCGAAATCCTCTTCGCCCACTTCGGCGTCTCAGGCCCGGCGATCCTCGACCTGTCCAACGCCTTCGCGGCCATGGGCTGCACGACGGCAGCCCTGACGCTGGACTTCTTCCCGGATACCCGCCGCGACCGGCTCGACTCGATCCTCCTCGAACGCTTCGCGGAGACGCCGGGCCGCCTCCTCCCGTCGGCTCTCGAAGGTCTGCTGCCAAGGCGCCTGGCGGAAAAGGCGGCGGAGCTCTGCGGGGCGGCGGCCAGGGAGCCGGTCTGCCGCCTGGCGCGCGAAAAGCGGATGGCGCTGCTGGACTTCCTGAAGGGCGCGCGCCTGACGGTCACCGGAACGCGGGGGATCGAGCGCAGCGAGATCACATGCGGCGGCGTCTCCTGGGACGACCTGGACCCCTCCACGCTGGAATCGCGCATCCGCCCGGGCCTGTTTTTCGCCGGCGAAATACTGGACATCGCGGGCCGCTGCGGCGGATTCAACATGCAGGCAGCATTCTCCACCGGCTGGCTGGCCGGCAGAAGCGCAGCCATCCGGGCGCTCCAGTCCCCCCATGCGCCGCCCCGGGACTGAGCGGCAGGCCTCCCCAACCCGCCCGTCCATAGCTCTGCTC
>JAOACM010000557.1 GCA_026417845.1 Planctomycetota bacterium
CCGCCTCAGGAACCCGCTCACGCGCCTCTTCTTCAGTTTGCTGTTCCTGATGTTCAGCTTCACCCCGTCAGCCTCCGCAGTCTACGCCTTCGACCCTGTAACGCGCCCCCGATCGGGGGGAAAATCCGCGCCGGATCGCTCCCGCCCGCCAGTTCAGGGCCCCCCTACCGGGCCTGACCGCGCGCCGCTATCGGGGGGATCTGCGCATCTGCCGGTTCGCCCGCGTCCATCCGCGTCCGGTTACGCATCACTCCATCCGGATGCACAGCATACGCCCGTTTCTCCGGAGGCTGTCCGCGGGCTTCCTACGGCATACGTCCGGATTCTAGGCGCAACTTGCGCCGAATCAAGTTTCGTATCGCATCCCGGGACGGTTGCGTTGTCCCTGGATGAGGGGAAATTTACGCGGATGGCGAGGGGCTATACCCCAGCTCTTCAGAGAGAACACGCTCCAGCCGGATTGCGTTTTTTCGCGATCTTCACCCCAGGGCGACTTCCAGAGATCGCCGGAGGCAGACCTGCGCGCACTCTCTCCGCGGCCGTCCATCGTGTCATGCCTTGAACGGGTTTTATCGCTTCTAACCCTAAAGTTTCGCGCCAGTTATGACGATATCTGTCTTATGGAACCGGGGCTATCTTTTTTGAAAGGAGGGCACGGGCATGTCTACACAGGAATTCGGACTGGAAGATTTGCTAATCGCGGTCTACTGTGCGCTGGACGACGCCATCGCGGAGGCGGGCATCAAGTGCGAGGACGGCAAGCTCATACCCCGCAGAGGTCCGGCCCCGGAACTGGACGACCGGGAAGTCCTGTGTCTGGCCATTGTCCAGGAACTGCTCGGCTTCGATTCGGACAACTCGTTTTTTGAATGGGCAGTCAACAACAAGACCATCCGCGACTGCTTTCCGCGCCTTATTTCCAGGCAGAAATTCGCCGAAAGGCGGGCGCTTCTGACGCCTCTGATTCAGCAGCTCTGCAAGGCGTTTTGTGCTCTTGGCGGAGAGGACCACCCCCCTTTTCGATCATCGATTCCCACCCGGTGCATGTCTGCGAGACCGTGCGCGCCGGGGAGAAAATCCGTCTCGACGGCATGGCTCAAATTGGCTACTGCGCCTCTATGAAGAAGTACTATTATGGTGTGCGGGAGCACATCATATTTACGCGAGGCGGACGCATTTCCCACATCGAGCACGTGGCAGGCAACCGGCACGACGTTCAGGGGCTGTATGCGCTTCTGAAGTCATCGTTCCGGGGGGTGCTGATCGGCGATTGTGCCTATCAGCCGAATGTAATTAAGAAGGAAGAATTGCGCGAAAAAGGCATCTACATGATAGCGGCGCAGAGGTCCAACACGAGGCGGCCGCGGAGCAGGGAATTCAACGAGTGGCTCCACAGGAACCGGGCTCAGATAGAGAGGTGGATCGGTCTGTTCGATCATCAGTTTTCGGCGGATCGTACGTTCAACCGGTCCTGGCGGCACTACGTGGCGAGGCGGTGGACGAAGGCTCTGGCGCACAACTGTTCGCGCCACATCAACGAATGCCACAGGTTCGCCTTCGAATCCACCGCCCACTTCCGCGCCGCCTCCTGAGCCGCCGTATACCGGTTCAAGGCATAAATGATGTCTTAGATGGTATACTTTGCGAAAGGCGCGATGGCATTCGGGCGGATGGGATAGCGACGGTCGCTTCCTTGTTGGCAGGGGGAGCAGACAGCCACTACGACCGGAAGTTGTGACGGCCCGCAGGGAGGGGCGGAGCATGGGAAGGGGAAAGAAAAGACGCGACGAACAGGGCATGCTTTTCGACGATATGGATGGCGAACCTGCCTGCTGTGGGAGGCAGGCTGACGGGCGGCACGGCGGGAGATCTGAAGGCCCGCCCGCGGCGGCCGGAAGCGGCGTTACGGAGGCTTGGATCGGGCGCGATGGAGCGGCCGGCCGCCCAGGAACCACCGGCCCCGCGGCTGGGACGCGCGATACAGGGGGATGGGTTGTGGGCCCTTGCCTGATCGGAGGGACCCCGGTGTACACAGGCACGTCCGGCTATTCGTTCAGAGACTGGACAGGGCCGTTCTACCCGGCCGGCCTCCGCCGGGACGGGCAGCTCTCCTTCTATGCCGGACGCTTCCCGGCCGTAGAGATAAACTCCACCTACTACCATATCCCGAGCCGCGCAACTATGGAACAGATGCTCAGGCGGACCCCAGACAGCTTCAGGTTCGCCGTAAAGTGCTACAAAGGGATAACGCACGAAGAAGGGGAGATCGGCGTTTTCGAAAAATTCGTGGAATCTCTGCGTCCGATAAGCGAAGCCGGCAGACTTGGCGCTGTACTCGCCCAGTTTCCGCAGCGGTTCAAGAACTCTTCCGCGTCCCGGGATCGCCTTGCGGAGCTGGCCCGCAGCCTGTCCGGACTGCCTGTTGTTGTCGAATTCCGGGATCGGAGCTGGGCGATCCCCTCCACAGTGAACCTTCTCCGCTCGCTCGGTCTCGGTCTCTGTTGCGTTGACGAGCCTGATCTGCCTGAGCTCTTTCCCCGGATGGTGGAGGCCACATCGTCCGTCGGCTACCTGAGGTTCCACAGCCGCAACGCCGCCAAGTGGTACGCAGGTGGCGCGGAGCGTTACGACTACGACTACTCGGACGCCGAACTGGGTGAATGGGTGGAGAAGATGGCGCGGATCGCCCCGAAAGTATCTGTCATATACATATTCTTCAACAACTGTACCGCGGC
>JAOACM010000558.1 GCA_026417845.1 Planctomycetota bacterium
TCGTGGGCTCGGAGATGTGTATAAGAGACAGCGTTGAAGTAGTGCGGCTTGTAGTTTGCGGCATCAAAGTACTTGCAGTAGTCCGGTGATCCCGGGGCACTGGACCGCGCCATCATCTCTCCGAACTCCTTCGCATCGTTCCATTTCAAAGGCGTTCCGGCGGCGCCGGCCAGGAGGTCGTACATCAAGACGTAATGGTAATACGTGATCCCCTTGAAAATCCGCGTCCCGAGCGCATCCACCTTCGTCACCGCATTCAGCTTGAGTAGGTCATCGGGGTCGTGGCCCACTGGCACATCGGCCCGGCGCTCGATGGCCGCCGCTTCGCCGTGGAACCAAGGTGCCCCAGATGAGGCTTCGCCCGGCAGCACCCCCGCAATGCGAACCACGTCTTCCCGGAACGTGGCATCATTGGCGAGCGGCAACTGGTTCGCTAGGTTCACGCCCTGCCCCCCTGTCAAGCGCCCGTATGCGTGCGTCGATGAATAATCGCCGGACAGATATGTAGGCGTCCCCCATCCTTGGGAGGATGACGAAATCGGATGGCCGTGAGGATCCGTCGAACGGAAGAATGCGCAGAGCCGGTCCATGAACGCTACGCGCTGGGTATCGCTGACGCCAAGCCCCTGAATCCCCGCATATTCGGAGACACCCTCCCAGAGTCCAAGAGACGGGTGACCGGAGTACCGTGCTATGAGATATCTGTAGTAGTTTCGCTGATGGTCCCAGATTGGGTTCGTTTCTGATGCCCCGATGAAGTCCGACACGTTGGTGGTCAGGAGATACCATGGGTTTGTCCTGCATAATCCTTTCTCTCCCCACTGACCGTACCTCCATCTGACTCCGACTGGCGCTTCCTCTCCCTCCGGCCATCCGTGCCTCAAGTCCCCGTGCCCCCAGAGAGTCACCATCAGCTTGACGCCCTTCTCGCCGGCTGCATCGAACAGCTTGTCCAGCATGTCGGCTCGGCCCTGATCAAAGTACATGCAGACGTCTTTTCCCTCGGGCATCGGCATTCTCGCGGAGATGTCCCTATCGGCACTGGCAAACCCGTTCCACTCCTCGAAGTACTCGCCGTCGTCGCCCCGCCTTGCATGAACGAGCGAACTATCTGGCGTAAACAGCCAGATGCTCAGCAAGCCCGTGAAATTCTTTGTGTCATCCGTTCCCGGCGCGATTACATCTCTGAGCGGGGCGAGAACTTCGGAAGTCATGTCCACCCAGCCGCTTTGCCAGAATGTATTTGCGGGCTGGTCGGTCTCTTTGAGGTTAACGAAGCGGCACAGGCCGAACAAATACGTCGGCGCGGAAGTCCCATCGGGCATATCACGGTGGAAGAACCTCTTGTCTTCAGAGGCGCGCGCAACCCGGACGGGACCGGGTCCTGTTGCCGCACCGCACCGGAACTTCAGCTTCGGCACCGGCAGGTCCTTGTCGAAGGGATTGCCGGTGAGCGGGTCTATCTGACGATAGAATTTCCTGTCGTCCTTGTGCTGGTTCCCCGGAGTTTTGAAAGCCGGATCGTCTCCGTCTGCGTTGTAGCCGTAATAGTGGTAATACGTCAGCCCGCTGCCGTTGGGAAGAGCGATCTGATTGAACTCGTCATAATTCCCGGGCGTATCGCCCCTGGCTTTGTGCCACACGACGGCGCGGACCGTCATCTCCCAGCGCTCCGTCCCGACCGTCTCGTGAGGCGGGGAGAAACGCACCTTCCACCTAAACGGACCGTCCGGCTTCTCCTTCATGGCGAAGCACGGCACGTCATAAACCTGCGCCTTTCCGTCCCGCACCACGGTAACCTCTTCGTCTCCTTCCCCGTCCTTCATCCTGAATCTTGCGTCAACGGCTATCCTCTCCCCGTCGCGGTCCGCGTCGTAAGCGTCGAAGCGATCCTGCTGCGTCATGCCCTGGCCGGGAGGACCGGAGTGATGGAAATAATCGTTGTCCAGCACGACATCCGCCTCGTACTTTTCGAACCGTCTTACTGCCTCGGCCGGAGGAATGATCCTGATCGGCTGCTTTACGATGATTACTATCGGCTCCGCTATCTTCCTGCCGTTCTTGTCCTCCGCGACCAAGGGCCACTGAACTCCCGCTTTCGTGAAAGCGGGAGTAACCCACCAGCTCTTCTTTGCCGCTTCAGCCGGGGGGATATTGTAGATCGAGATGAACTGCTGGTACAGCTTATTCGTGTCGATCGGGTCCAGACCAAATAGAGCGCGGACCTGATTGACTATCCATATCATCGCCACGAAGGCGCCTTCGCTGAACATCGTAGGACTCACCAGTATGCACGCCTTTCCGTCGAGCGACACCACTCGCGCGGCCTCCATCCCGCCGGCGGAGAAGAAGATCAGGCCCACATTCTGGTTCTCTGCGCCGTCAATCATGCAGTCGCTTGGGATCAGAAGATGCGTTGCCTGAGCGAGATCCTCGTTGAAGGCGGCCCTGTATGCCTGCCTGATGTTGCCCGGGATTTGCTTCCCTAAGTTCGTCCGGTAGTTCGGGTTGGTCGGATCGTCGGGTTTGTCTTCAGGCAAAGGAATGACGGTTGCTCTGCGAATTGAGCCGATGCCGAAGCCACCCACCAGATCGAACCTGATAACGTTCACCTGCTCCTTGAGCGTCGCCGTTCCGCCGGTCGCCAGGGGGACGATAATGTCGTACAGCCCCAGCGGCGCGTAGCGGCCGATGCGGACGTCAAGCGCGATGCGGGAAAGCCT
>JAOACM010000559.1 GCA_026417845.1 Planctomycetota bacterium
CAGATAGGCAAGCTCGAGGCGTTGGTAAAGGGGATGGGCGCCAGGGGGCTGGCTTGGGCGAGGATCGAGGCGGGGGGAGGCTGGGGGCAGTCACCGCTGGCAAAGGCCATAAGCGACGGCCTGAGGCTCGAGCTGAACGGAGCGCTGGAAGCCCGGGAGGGCGATGTCATCCTGCTCCAGTTCGGCAAGCCCGCTCAGGTGCACACCGTCATGGCCAACCTGCGCCTGCACCTGGGCAGGAAGTTCGGCCTCATCCCTGAAGTCGGATCGGGCGGGACATGGGACTTCTTCTGGGTAGTGGACCCGCCGATGTTCGAATACGACGAGGCGGAAAAGAAATGGGTCGCCGCGCACCACGCCTTCACGATGCCCCGCGAGGAAGACATGGAATTTCTGGAGTCCGATCCCGGGCGGGTCAGATGCTACAGGTACGATCTGGTTTTGAACGGCTACGAGATAGCCGGCGGCTCAATACGCGCCCACAGGCCCGACATACAGGCGCGGATATTCAAGGCCTTGGGGATATCGGATGAGGATGCGCGCGAAAAGTTCGGTTTCCTGCTGGAGGCCTTCAGGTACGGCGCGCCTCCCCACGGCGGCATAGCGGTCGGCTGGGATCGCCTGATCTGGCTGCTCACGGAGGCCGGTTCGATGCGCGAGGTCTACGCCTTCCCGAAAACCCAGAACGGTTCGGATCTCATGACTGGCGCCCCCACACCAATTGACGAACGGCTGCTCAGGGATCTGAACATAAGGGTCATCGAATGACGGGCTTCGCATTTCGCCCGGACCGCGGATCCTCCGGACCGGCGCATCCCGCGGCGGCAGCTGTCTGGGCTGCTGTCATTTGTGCCCTCGCCGGCCAGACCACACCATCCGCGCGGGCCGTCGAAGCCGGTCGCGAAGGCGGCGGCGACCGCGATAAATTCCGGCTGATCGCAGACTACCTCCCAAACATCCTGTACACGGGGGACGACCTTACAGTCTGCCTCCGGGCTGAGAATGCTTCCGGCCGCAAGGCGCCCCTGTCCATCGCGCTCGAATTCCAGGAGGCGGGCGGGAAACGCCGGCGGCCCCACATGGAGGAGGGCGAGTGCCCGCTTGGAGGGTTCCTCCATTACCGGCGAACCCACGAGATCGGCGGAGCCGTATCCTTTTCCTACACGCTGAAGGTGGAGGGCAGGGAGGTCGCCAGACATACCGTGAGGATCGTACGGCCGGAGGACGCCTTTCCCGTCCGCGCCAGGTCGTATTCGTTTGACGCCGAAGGGGCGGCCGTCGCGGACTCTCCGGACCCGCGCGACCAGCTGACGCACGCCCGCGCCGGCGGAATATGGGACGAGGTTACCGGCGAAAGGCTCCTGTTCCTGATCGCCCCGCGCCTCAGGAAGGAGGACAGGCGATGGGCGCCGCTCAGATGGATGTTCGGAGAAGCCGGGACATCCCGTCCGCCGGGGAGACCGGCCGTATTCGTGCCTGAGGTCCGGTCCGCCGGCCCCGCGGGGGGCGCCTCGCTGGCGGCGCTGCTCAAGTCGAAGGCCGGAGTGGTCGAGATCGTCGAGCTGCCGCCCCCTTCTCCGCTCGGCGCCGAACCGGTCCTGGAGACCGCCTGCCGGGTATGCGCCTGGATGGAAAGCAAGGGGAAGAACGAACAGCCCGACCGGGTAGTGGCGCTGCTGCCCATTGAGGATGCCGAATGGGCGACCGGGCCGCGGGAATACAGACTGGCGCTGGAACTCCTGCTGTCCAGGCTGGAGACGATGGGCGCACCGGGGGTTGCGCTCGCGCCTCCAGTCAGCGCCTCCGTGCCCAGAAAACGACTCGATGTCTACCGGACGCAGATTCGCGAGACCGTCACCATTTACGGCCAGTCGTTCGCCGACACGGAGAAGCTGCTGGCCGACGAATACTGGCGCGCGGCTGAAGGGGTGGATGCGGTCCTGGGCGAGAAGATGAACTCGAAGGGTATCGAGCGACTGGCCGACGAACTGCTCAAGTGGGTCCGGTAGGCGACCTTCGCCGGCCGCAGCGCACCGGGATGGATCCAGTCAGCCTCCCGATCCGGAGGCGGCTGACGCAGCGCTTCGTAACGTTCAGAGCGATATGCCGACCGCCTTGCGCACATCGGCCATCGTTTCGGCCGCGATGGTCCGTGCCCTGGCCGCTCCCTCCCTCAGCACCGAAAGGACGTAACCCGGGTCGGAAGCCAGGTTCATCCGAGCCTCTCTGAACGGACCGAACGTCGCGTCTATTTTCGCCAGCAGCATTTTCTTGGCATCCCCGTAACCCATGCCGCCGGCCAGGTACTTTGATCGCAGGTCCTCGATCTCAGCGGGGGTGGCCATCAGCCTGTAGAGCGCAAAGACGTTGCACCCGTCGGGGTCCTTCTGATCTGCTACCGTCTTCGAATCCGTCACGATCCCCATCACGGCTTTCTTCAGAGCGTTACCCTCGGCGAATATCTCGATCGTGTTCCCATAGGACTTGCTCATCTTCCTGCCATCGGTGCCCGGGACCCTGGCGGCTGGCGATATCTTTGCCTCCGGCCGCTTCAGGATCGGCCCGTAGACGGCGTTGAACGATTGCGCGATGTCCTGCGCCACCTCGATATGCTGCGCCTGATCCTCGCCGACCGGTACGACGTCCGAGCGGTATATCAGCTGTCTCTTATACACATCT
>JAOACM010000560.1 GCA_026417845.1 Planctomycetota bacterium
GGCTCGGGCGCATGTGCCGAGTCCCAGGCAGCCGTACATGCAGGCCCGGAATCCGCCCTGAAGGGCCATGAGGTTGGCGGCGCGGCAGTCCATCAGACCGTAGTACTGGAAACGATCCTCCTTCGTCGGCCCGACGCAGCGGAGCATCGCGACCTTGCGGACGGTCTCGCCGACTTCAACGCCGAGTATAGCCGCGATCTTCTTCGCTACCTCGCACCCCCCGGGCGCGCATGCTCCGGCCCCGGCCTTGCCCGCCACCACGGCCTCGGCATACCCGCTGCACCCGGGGAACCCGCACCCACCGCAGTTGGCGTTAGGCAATATGCCGGTAATCTCGTCAACCCGCGGATCGCGCCAGACGGCCAGATACTTGGCGGCAAGCGCCAGCGCCGCGCCGAAGACGACGCCGAGCACACCGAGTACAGCGGCCGCGTATATTATCGTTTCCTGCACTTCAGACGGCCTCCGGCAAAAAACAGACTGGCAGCCCCAAAACAAGTCCGGAGCGGCCGCGCATTCCCCGCCCTCGTCCCACTTCGAGTCCTTTCGACACGCCCATGCTGCCCGGGGAAGACGTCCATTGCCGGGCGCTTATCCCGACAGGGAGCGATCCGTCAGTCACCCGCCGAACGACAGCCCGTTGAATCCCATGAACGCGAAGGCCATCAGTCCGGCGCAGACGAACGCTATGGGCCATCCGCGCATCGGTTCGGGCACATCCATCAGATCGAGCCGTTCGCGGATGGCCGACATCAGCATCATCGCCACGCCGAATCCCAGAGCGCTGAATCCGGCGTCGCAAAGCGTCCAGAAAATACCCTCGGCGAAGGTCCCGCTCTCCCCGTACCGCTTGACCGTCAGAAGCGCCATGCCCAGGACCGCGCAGTTGGTCGTTATGAGGGGCAGGTATATGCCGAGCGCCCTGTAGAGCGGCGGCACATACTTCCGGAGCACCATCTCGACAAGCTGAACCAGCGTAGCGATCACGAGAATGAACGCTATCGTGTGCAACACGACCCTCAGATCGGGCGCCGACGTCAGGAATAGCGGCTTCAGCACGAACCAGTCGAGCGTGAAGGTGGCCAGGGAGGCCATAACGATGACGAAGAGCACCGCGCAGCTCATCCCCAGCGCGTCGCGCGTGTTCTTCGACACCCCCATGAACGGGCACAGGCCGAGGAACATCGCCAGGATGACGTTCGATACCAGCACAGCGTTTATGAAAAGCTGCACGAAACGCATCGATCAGATTCCCCGCCCCGTGCGTCGGCGCGTATCGGGCCGCTTGCGGGAACCGCCGGACCGGCCGGGAGGAGCCGCCGTCCGGCCGGCACGTCCGCGGTCGTCCGCGGCCCCCACACCCGGTTCAGCCGCCCGCTTTCGCCCGCTTGGGTCCGGACCGCGCGGTCTCGACCTCGCGCCAGGCCGCCAGCGCAGCCTGCCACCTGGCTTCCCGCTCCGCCCGCGTCCGCCTCAGCCTCAGCGCCGCTATCGTACCCAGCACCAGCCCGAAGACGAGCAGCGCCCCTGGCGCCATCACGAACGCCGTCGCCGGCTGAAGGACCGAGCCTGGAGCGAACTCCCCGGTTATCGGAATTCCCGCGATCTTCCCCGCGCCCAGTATTTCGCGTATCGCCGATATTACAAGCATCGCCAGCGTGAAGCCGGCGCCCATCCCAAGACCGTCGAGGGCGGATGCGATCACGCCGTTCTTCGACGCGAACGCCTCGGCCCGCGCCAGTATTATGCAGTTCACCACTATCAGCGGCAGGAATATGCCCAGAGCCTTGTCCAGGTCCGGAGCGAACGCCTTGACCAGAAGCTGCGTCATGGAAACGAACGACGCTATCACGACGATGTAGCATGCGATCCGTATCTCGTTCGGTATCCAGCGCCTTATGACAGATACGATTACGTTCGATCCCAGCAGGACCAGCGTGGCGGCAGCACCCATGCCGATCGCGTTCTCGACCCCGGTGGTCACGGCGAGGGTCGGGCAGCAACCCAACACCATTACAAGCACCGGGTTTTCCTTTATCAGGCCCTTGGTGAATTCTCTGAGTAATGAGGCCTCCGCCATATCCCGCTCCGCTCGTCGCCAGCCCCTGACCCCCGCCTTGCGGGGATAAAAAACCGCCCCGTAACCGCCCGGCAATGTACATCTTCCAGGCGCGGGAAAAAATGTCTCCTCCATCGAAGCGCACAGCCTGCCAAGCTGCTTTTCGATTCCGGTATGACGCACTATCTACACCGGCCGTGCGGCGTGTCAACCCACTTTTCGAAATGACGATATCGCGCAGCCTGGCCGGAGGCTGCGGGGCTTAAGCCGGTGTAGCGCAATGTCTTAGGTTCCATCGAAAACCTCAGGTGCCGGAACTGAGGCTCAAGATTGCTTCCCTTCCTGTTCGGGAGTTTTGGGACAGGCTTCAAGATATACCGGCGGAGGTGGGGGAAAGCATCGAAGACATCACGCGAAAGACGGCCGGAGTGTTTCAGCGAACCGCCCGTTCCTGTGTTTCCTTCTCATCCTCCGCCATGGCCTTCTCTATGTCGCTCTTTTGCTGCTGCACAAGCCGCTTCGGGTAATCCCGGTAGGCGTCGAACGCGGCAGGGTCGAGGCCGAGCTTGCGGAGAAGCTCCAGAACGCCCCGCTGGAGCACCTCATCTTCCTGCAGATCGCAGGCGAACATTTTTTTCATTTCGTCCTGCGCCCA
>JAOACM010000561.1 GCA_026417845.1 Planctomycetota bacterium
GATGGGGACTGGGGCAAGGCACTGGAAGCCTCGATCAACTCGCCGCTCTACATCGCCCGGGACTCCGTTGGGTTCGTCTACCTGACCGATAATATGGGGCAGTACATAAGGGTGCTTTACAAGCGCGGGGGGAATATCGAGATAGATCGCGTGGCGGGTACCGGGACGGCCGGGTTTTCGGGTGAGAACGTCAAAGCGTTGGAAAGCAAGGTCAACCGTCCGGCAGGGTTGGCTTTCGATAAAAACAACAACCTTTACGTCTCCGACTCCGGCAACGCCCGTGTCCGGATGATATCCGCATATAACGGCGTTTTCTACACGAAGGCTGGCGGGGGCAGTGGAGGGCTCGGCTACATCGGACCGGCCCTTAACGCGACGCTCTCGGTCAACCTCGGCGGGGTGGCCTTCGACGGGTCAGGCAACATGTACTTCGCGGACACCGGCGACCACCGTGTCAGGCGCGTGCGCGCGGACAATGGAAACATTGAGACGATTGCCGGTACCGGCGTGGCTGGGTTCACGGGGGATGGAACGCTCGCGACCGGCGCCGCGCTCAACTCGCCCAGCGACGTGGCAATAGATTCCGCCGGGGACCTCTACATCGCCGACACGGGCAATAGCCGCATACGTAAGGTGAACATGATAACAGGTATAATTTCGACGGTCGCCGGCGGCGGTTTGTCTCTGGGAGACGGCAAAACGGCCACCGAGGCCCAACTGAACGGTCCTCGAGGCATAATGATATCGGGCGGCTACCTTTACATTTCGGACACCGGGCACCATCGCATCCGCCGGATGTCGCTGGAGACGAACGTCATCGTTACGGTGGCGGGGGTAGGCGTGGCCGGATTTTCCGGTGACGGCTGGTCGCCGACGGCGGCGAAGATAGACTCGCCGGTCGGATTGATGGCAGTCGGCGACGGGCGCATACTCTTCTGCGACACGGGGAATAATCGCGTGCGGGCGTTTGTGCCGGAAACGGGGAACAGGGCGCCCGTGGCGCTGGACGACGAATACGACATACCGGCCGACGCGCCGTTCACGTTCGTCATTCCGGGAACCGACCCGGACGGCGATGCGATCTCGTATTCGGTCCTCGGCAACCCGGTCCATGGCGCGCTGTCAGGTCTTAACGAGGCTACCGGCCAGATAACCTACACGCCCCCTCCCGCCTTCCACGGTACCGACAGCTTCACCTTCCAGGTTTCAGACGGTACGCTCAAATCGTACTTCGGGCTGGTCATCCTTCGCGTCGGTAGTTCCGAAGATACTGAATTCCTTCAGCCGAGGAGCGTGAAGTTCACGCTGCGGTTCAACAAGCCGATGGCCGATAGCTTTAGTCTGAGTGCGAGGGCGGAGGGGTTGAACTTTACAGGCACGTCTCTCGAAGGCAAGCCGATTACGGCTATGGAGGTTACAGTCGGCGGCGGGGCGTCGGCTTGGTATTCCGGCGAGGTCGTCCCGTTGAAGAACATCTACAAGACGGAAAACTGGTCGCTTTCGGTTAAGACGAGCACCGGTGCGCTCAAGTTCAAGATGAAGAAGCTCGACCTGTCGGAGACCCTCGGTTATTACGGCGCGACGAACGAGACGACTGACGAATACAAATATCTGACGGTGCCGGTATCGTTCGTGTTCCGTGTCGGGACCGAGACGATCCGGGCGAACGCGTGGCTTCCGGTGTTCTACAAGGCCCGGCTGGACAGGTACGGTAAGGGGAGGCAATATTAGGATCGGTTACGGCGCGGCCGGATAACGGCGGCGGGTTGCGGCTGGCCGGCATGGAGGGGGGATGGAAGGCGTTCTGCCGCGGGAGATAAGCTCGCGCCTGTCGGCCGCCGAGGCGGCGATGCGGCGGGACGCGGCTGTTCTGGCCGCGAGCCGGTGGCTTTTCGGCGCGCTCTGCTTCCAGATTTCCGTCGAGCTGGCATACAGGCTGTTACCTGCGGGATTCCCTGGCGTTCCTTCTCCGGTCGTATTCGCGGTGGCCATGGCGCTCGGGGGGCCGTACGTCACAGCGGCAGCGTACTCCAGGCGGCTGTCGAGGCTCCGCGCGGCGGCCGTTGCCGATGTCCGGTTAGGGCTCAAGTGCCGCCTGTCCACGGCCGCGGCCATCGAGGCAGCGGGCGGCAGGGGCCTTGGCGACGCGGCCATTGAGGATGCCTTCCTTGATGAGGCGCGGCTGGCCGTGGCCTGCGCCGACGTTTCGCTCGCCTTTCCCTTCCGCCCCCCGCGCATATTTTTCCTTGCGGCCATACCGCTCGCGGCAACGCTGGCGGTCCGGTTCCTCGTGCCGGAATATGACCTCTTCGGACTGGCGGCGCGGGCATCGGCTGCCGGAGAAAAGATCGGGGCGGAGGATCGGGAGCGGCTGGCGCGGAAGTTCGAGGGGAAAGTCGAAGACCTCAGGAAGAAGATCGAGAAGGAGAAGGCGGCTGGCGAAGGAGATTTCTCCAGGCACGGGAACCGGATCGAACTGGCCAGGAATATCGAGAGGCTCGTAAGGGATATAAAGGAAGGAGAAAAGGACCGGCGCGGGGCGCTGGTGGAGATAGGCGATCTGAGACGGAAGATAGAAGCCGAGAAGCGCGCGGTGGCTGCGAGATCCGAACTCCGGCGCATGGCCGAAAATCTCTCGAAATTTGCGCGCGGGCCAGGGCAGTCTGATCCCGAAACCGGCAGGATGGCCGGGGAGATGGCGGCACGTCTGCGG
>JAOACM010000562.1 GCA_026417845.1 Planctomycetota bacterium
CTGCCAGGAGTGCGGGACGCCGGTCGAATACAGGGCGGAAGATGCCGGCAGGACGGCAGGCTGCCCGAAGTGCGGTCGGCCCGTGGAACTCCCGCCGGTCGTGAATGCGGCGGCACCGGCCCCCGCGCCGCCGGGAGTGCCTGCCGGAATTCCACCGGCAGCGGACGCGCCCGGCGCGCCGCGGGCCGCTGCGCAGACGGTTTCTCCCGCGGTCTCCGGATCCGGCCCCGACGCGGCCCGGCAGGCTGCAGCCGCTTCCTCCGGCGCACCGGCGGAGTCCGCCCCGCCGGGCGAAACGCCCATCGTCGGCATCGTGAACCGGGCGCTGATCGCCTTTCGTTTCTGGGAATCCCGCCCGGCGGCCTACGGGACTTACCAGATGGCCCTGGCGCGCATCGGCGCCTGGGCGCTTCTGCCGGTCGCGGGCCTGTTCCTGGTTGTCGCCGCGATATCCGCCGCCAGGAGCGGAGCGGCCGGCGCTCCGGAAACCGTCCTGTACGGGCTGATCGGTTTCCTCTTCGCCGTCCTGCTCCACTACGGCGCGATACGGTTTTCGAAGACATGCCGGACCGAGATCGAGAGCCATCCGCACTCGACCCCGGCGGGATCGGTGCTGGACTTTCTTGGAGCGGTGTGTCTGCTCTGGATAGCCGGGACGTGGATTTTCGGGGTCGCGGCGGCCCTCAGGCTGGAGAGCGGCTGGCCGATACTGGGGACGGTCTGGGCAACTGCGATATTGCTGCACCTGGCCTTCGCATGTCTGAATCCGCGCAGCGTGGTCAACACTGAGGTTGTCAGAGAAGGCTCGCGGCCGGCCTCCGAGACGGCCATCTCGATCTTCGTCTTCATGCTGAGGGCAGCGATGACCTTGGCGCCGGTCGTCGTCGGGACGGGCGCGCTGATGGGCGCCGCGGGGATGGTCGGCGGAATGATCTACTGCTACCGTGCCGACGCCTGGAACCTCGGCTATTTCGCCTCCGGTCAGCTCGGCCCCGGCAATAACCCATTCACCGTCGGATCGTTCTGCGGCCAGATAACCGATTACAAGCTGGACAAGCTGGCGGTCAACGTCATCAGCCTCGGCAATTTCCCGATCCCCGACGGCATGCCGGGCTGGACGGGCTTCGGGAGCGCGGTGGGCACCGTGATATACTCCTGCCTTTCGCCCCTGGTGCTGTACGTGACGTACCTGATCGGCATGGTGCTGGCGGAAGTGGTGCAGGCCATATTCGCCATAGCGAGGAACTCGCGGAAGGCGTGAACGCGGGCCGCGGCGTGCGCTCCGGCGGGCCGGTCCCGGACGCCGCTCGCGTACGGCATCGGAACCCGGCGCCGCCGTTCGACGCGCCGGGATGCGTCAGCCGGCGCCGGCCGCCGCTTCCGCCGCCCCCGCGCCGATCGCTCCGCTCCCGTCGCCAGCGATGCTTCCCCTCCAGCCGCTTCCATCCCTGCCGCCCCGCGCGGCATCTTCCCGATATCCGCTTTTCCACCTCGCGCGCCATGGGCCGCCCGCCTTTCCCATGGCCGCTTGTACCCTGTTTCCCCCGCGCCTGAAAGATGTACATGACCGGGCGCTTACTCCGCGCCCGATATCCAGGAACGCCCTGCGCATCGCCACGCTATCTGCGCGGCGGCGTTCGTTCATCCGCGTTTCAGCTTTTCCTGTCCGGCGGCGTGTCGGAGGGCGGGACGTTATCGCCGGTCGCCTCGTCTTCCGCGTCGGTTTCCCGGGCCGGCGGCGGTGCGTCTTCCGGCTGGACGGCTTCGGCTCCAGGCAGCTGGGCCGGACCGGCGGCCTGCTGCGCGACCGGAGCTTTAGGTGCCCACGGCTTCGGAGGAGGCGGCAGGTTGGCCGGCCGCTCGCGTGGGAGCTGGTATCTCGGCGCGCCAAAGGGCCTCGCCCCCGACGCCGGTGCGGCTTCAGTCTGCCCCTGCTTTGGGAAAGCCGCGGGCGATGTCCCGGGAGCCGCTGGAGGCGCGCCGCCGGCGCCGGAGACTCCCCCGAAGGCTCCGAACCTTCGGAATCCCGGCCCCGGAGACGGCGGCTCCGGCTGGGATGTAAGCTTCGGCATGTATATCGCCGACCTGCCGGGCTTGTATGCCTGACCAGGGGCGGGCGCCACGGGCCGCGAGGCGGGGATGCCGGGCCTGTTGATGGCCGCTCCCGGTTTCCCGCTGGACGGTTCCCCCTGATCCTCCGGAGATCCTTCCTTGCCGGGAATTTTCCCTTCCGCCTTTTCGTTATCCTGCTGGCTCATGGCGATCCCTCCCTCAGATTCCGGCCGCATGCGGCCATTCGCGGGCAAGCCCGCGACCTTTTCATATGTTCAGACGTATGATATCGGACGCGGAGGATATATTATCTCCCCAGGCCGGGAAAACAAAGCAGAAAGCAAAAAAAGCCGGGTGACGGGGAAGCGGGAGACGGCCTGACGCGGATTCGCGCGCGTCCAGGGACTTTCGCCCGGCCGTTGCGGACATCCCGCCTTTGGGGTATGCATGGCCAGCCCGCCGTGCCGGGTACGGGCTGGAGGAAGTCGCGGGCGGGAAGGATGGCGGGAGGAGGCGCAGCCTGCAGCCTCGCGGCGGCCTGGTCCCGCGACCGCGATGCGCCGGAAAGGAGGGTGGAAGGCCCCGATGAGCAATTACGTGCGCCTGTCAATAATGATGTTCATTCAGTATGCCTGCTGGGGGGCGTGGCTGCCTGTATCC
>JAOACM010000563.1 GCA_026417845.1 Planctomycetota bacterium
CCCGCTTTCTGGCGATGGCACATCGCGGCTTCGCCGTCCGCGGGGAGCCGCATGGCGCTGGCGCGGCCCAGGACCTCCCTCCAATCAAAAAAGACGCAATCCGCAGCATATCTGTTCCCGGTAATTGTTTCAGCGCGCTCGGGTGGGACTACCATCTGTAGTGGCGCGCCCGGGTGGACAACAGTATCGCTACTGAGAGCTTGTCCAAAAACCTCCGGCGCGCAGCTTATGCGATCAGCGAGTTCTACTGTCCGGCAGGAAGTTTCTGAATAGGCACTAAAACATGTCCGCTCTGCCCCGCTGCGACCCTCCATATGAGCACGGCAAACCATTACCCGTTCCCGAAAGGGAGAGAAGATTTCACGGGTCCGGTGCCGTCTGACGTTTGGCCCCCAAAGTCGTCCATTCATGCGGCAGCACGACGATATCGAACCGCCATCCCGGATGCGTGGCACTGTCCTCCCCCGCGCAGCGGATCGGCTCTTCAACGGAGGACCGGTAGACGACAAGGCACGGACTGGCGGGGGCCTGTGATATGGCCCAAGCCAGGGCTTCATGAAATGCGACCATGCCCGGCCGGACACCCGGCAAGGCGGTCCTGATGTCGCGGATCGGTTCCGGTTCCCAGGGCGGGATGCCGGCCGGGCCGGCGCCGGGCGCCGCGAGCGGTCCGCGCCCGATATGTCGCTTCCCGTCTCCAGAGACGTACAGCCAGCCGGCCGCGCCGTCCGCGACATCGGGCGGTATCGCCGCCGACCGGTCGCCGCCGGATGCGCCGCGGCGAGGACCGGGCAGACGCACGAAGCGGCGCTGCCATATCACCTGCGGTGCGTCGGCCGGAACTTCCATGCCTTCGATCGCCGCCGGTTCGCTAGCCAGGACGGTATATCTCTGGGCTGCCAGCTCCTCGTGCCTCTCGGCCAGCGGGATGGCTTCGCCGCCGGGCGCACTCTCGATGCGGAGCCCCCTGTGCCCCCGGAACGATCGCAGCAGCGTCAGGCTGGTCTCCGCCCGCCCGCACCCGTCGGCCGGCCATATCCGCACAGCGACGGAAGCCGAAGATACCCCCGGCTCGGGAAAGAGGCGCGCCACGGCGGCGGCAAGCAGGGAGGAAGCGGCCAAGACCGCCGCGGCCTCGGCCCAGATGCGCCCCCTGAACGGCCGGAGGAACCGGAAGAGGATGCACGCCCCGGCCAGGATCGTCAGGCAGGGAAGCGCGATGCCGCTGGTCCCGCGCATCGTAAGGCTGGCAGGCACGTGGCCGTAGTCGAAGACGCGGAAGGCGTCCCATCTCGCCCGCGCATCGGCTGGCGGGTCCGGGAAGGAAAGCAGGCGGACATACTCGCGCCTGGCCGCCGCCGTAAAGTTCCCCGACCGGTCGGAGGGAGGCGCGAAGAAAAATACGCACTCGCCCAGGCCGCGCCGGAAGGCCACGACCGACGGCCGCGTCCGATCCACGTCGGCCCACTCGATCACATCTCCGTCGGACAGGCCCCAGGTATTCTTAAAGGCTTCCCATCCGCCGGCCGGAGCCTCTTCCCCGCGTGCCGGCGGGACCGGGCCGTCCTTACCAGCTCCATCCGTCGTCCCGCCCGCGGCTGGCGAGAGCAGGGTCGCGGCCGCCGACCGGATCGCGGCCAGACCGCAGGCCATGAGCCGCCCGCCTCCCATCACCCACAAGGTTATCGCTTCCATCCGGGCGGGCGACAAGCCGGACAGGCAATCGTCCTCGACGACCGCCAGGTCCACCGTACCGTACTCCGCAGCCCGACAGGGGAGGTCCGCGGCTCTGACCGTCACGACCCTGGCGGCCAGCCCACGTCCGATGTTCCCGGCCGGAGGCAGTCGCGCCGGCCTCATATCTCCGAAAATGACCGCCACCAGCCGCTCGTCGGGGGCCAGGGGACGGACGCATGCGCTCAGCGGCGCCCGGAATATCTCGACGCCCTCGCTGCCGCGCATGGCTCCCTTCAGGACCAGCTCCAGTCTTCCGCCCCGGGCGGAACAGTAGAACCTGTCCGAACCATGGAAGGTCCTGACCCCCGGCAGACGCCAGGTCTTAACGCGGGGCGACGTCCCTTCTTCGAAGAGCACCTCTCCCCGCGGTATCCTGTCCGCCGACTCGACATCAACCGTCACGGGGAACAGCCGGCCCTGGCGGAAGTAAGGTCCGAAGGGGAGGTGGACCTTCACGCGCACGACCCCCCTCCCCCCGGAATCCTGCAGATCGGCGGCGCAGGCCGCGGAATGCGCGGCGGCGGACGCCAGGCAGACAACGGCCGCCATCCAGGCGAGGACCTGAAGCGGGCGGGCCGGTCCGAAGGCGGCAGCCCACACTGGAAGCGGCCAGCGCGGAATCCGCCTGCGTTTCGATGCCAGCCCGTCCGGGGCCGGGTACGCTGCCAGTCCGCAGAGGCGGCTGTCGGAAAAGACGCGATGGACGGTCATTGAGGGGGCGCGTGCAAACTTGCCTCCGGCGCTCTCTGAAGGACGCCCAAGGAAAAAACTGCGGGGAACGCTACCCAGTGGGAGCGTGTCCTCTCTGAATAGCTGGGGTAAGCCCAATCTCCACCGGCGCAAATTCCCCTCCCGTCCGGGAACATCGCTGCCGGCTCGTCCGTCCGGAGCGACCCTTCCCATTCCGGGACCATCCCTCTCAGGCGCCGCGGCCTCACGAATATCCAATCCGCCGCCTCCGGCTGGAAAATA